>CAZRHO010000093.1:0-4003 GCA_964599955.1 uncultured Methanosarcinales archaeon | reverse complement strand
TGGTCGGGATGCCGAAGGCAGACTTTAATATTGTCATGAGGCCGAAGGCCGCAAGGACGGGCCCATGCCCATAGGCACCACAGAGCTCTACGGGCTCTACAGAGCTCTACGGGCTCTTTTAAGGATTCTTAAATTGTCTTTTTTGGGTCAGTTTTCCAATACTTCCTCCACATATTTAAATGACCAGTATCAAAGGTAGTTGTGATATGTTGTTTAGCTAGGTTTTTAGCTTCTTCCTCACTTTTATTGTATTTCTCCTGTAGCATTTTAGTCATCGTACCTCTACTTTGATTAACTAACTTCATAATTTCATCAGGATGAGAACCATAATGTTCAGGAAAGAGATTTTCTAAGGCGATGGAAAGAGGTTTTTTTAATTTATCAGTCTTCCTTAACTCTGCTGTTTTACGCCAAGCAACTATTGCTGATTCAGCATAAGCATCACAAGCTTCTCTCAGGGCGTAAGTTTCTGCACTTTCTACGTGGCGCATAGTTTCTTCTGCTTCTTTTACTTGAGCCCATTGGCCAGATGCAGCTTCTTGAGATCTTTTAATTTCATTACCTAATTGTTTTAAATTTCTCTCAATTAAATCTGAAGGAAGTTTTTCTTCACCTGGGATTAACCCTTCCATCTCACTTACTTTTCTTCTCAATTTCCATAAGTCTTCTTCAGGAGTACTTTTTTCTAATTCTTTGTAGAATTCCAAAGATTGTTTCAATTTTTTCCTTTTCTCAATCATCTCACCGAAATTCCCACTGTATTGTAAGGCCCAACCTCGAGAATTAGCTGCACTTGTTTCTAAGTTGGCAATGATGTAAGCTTCTTCCGGTTTAACTTCTATTTCTTTCTCTTTAGTCCATGGGTCCATAAACCTTGCCCAAGAAGAATTTTCTTTAATCCTTTTCCTTTCTTCTTTCCCTGCCCGTTTCCACTTATTCCATTCACTTTTAGCTTCCCTAGTCATCTCCCTAGAGTCTTGTTCTAATTCATCCCAACCATACTGTTTAATTTCAAAAGATTGATTCTCCTCGTTCCATTTAGGAACTCTCATTGCCCTACCTATTTTATTACCTTCATAATCAATATAATCTCCTTTCTGAACCCCTTTACTAGAATCATCCCTTTCTGCAGTTAACCAGACTGGGCGAGAAACTTTCCTGTTTTTCCTTGCTTCTGCCACCAAATTACCATGACGAGAATCTACTACTTTGTAAGATGTTTTTCCTTCTTCATCATCAAACATTTGAAACTTCCCCTTATAACCATCCTCTTTTTGATTCCAAGCAGCATCAACTATTGGACGTGAAAATTCTCCGGTGTGAACTACAACCGGACCACCTTGACCTACATCTGAAGCGAATTTAATAGCTCTCTTTAATTCATCTAAAGAATAATTTTTACTAGCTTTAGAAAAATTTCCTTGTTGATCCATCCCCGATAAACCATAAATCCCGACGGTTGAATGAGTTGTAAAATTAACTTTGTTAGCTTTCCCCATCTCTCTAAAAGCTTGTCTTTGTTTTTCCCCATACATCCCTGGAGTTTGTCCTTGTCCTGAACCTTTACCTGTCCCCATAAAAACGAATTCTAAGTTCTTCGTACCTGGTCTTAACTTGGCGGCAACTGCATTAACATTAGGTACTGGTCCTAAACCTAGACTCATACCTAGATCCCCAATCCCTATGCCCACATCCCCAGTAGATTTCAACTCTTTTTCTGATCGTTCATGATTATGACTATGATCATGACTATCATAAGCACGATCCATGGGATTAAAATATCCTGTGCCAAACTGTACCATGAATTAAAGAAATATTTCTACGTATATAAATTTTAGGTAGAATAAAGAGGATAAAGTTATGATTTATACCAATCCTTTTGATGAGAATCATGACTTTTTTTAGCTTGATAATTGTCATCAAGTAACCTTCCGGTTAATTTCCTTGTCATCATTGCCGCATTAGCTGCTGCTTCACTTAAACTATATTGGCCTGCATCATAAGCCCTAAATTTATCATCGATAGCTGAATTAACATCAACCACTTTTTTCTGCTCCTCCCAATTCATATAGCCTTTTTCTTTAACAGAATCATAAACCGATTTAACTTGATCTTGTAATTCATTTAAAGGAGAATACGTTAAATTACCAGGTTGATGGTTAAATCCACCAGGCATATTTGCATCAGGAACCCCATGATTTACATTAACATTCTTATCAAAATTTTCACTATTAAGAGTTTTTTCCAAATTTATTTTTTCTTTATTACCCTCATTAGTTTCTTTTTGAAGTTCCTCCTCAGAACCATCAAAATTTTCTTTTTTAGAAATTCCTTTCTGAGATCTTATCATATCTTGTGCATCTTTACTTAATCCTTCTAAACTCTCGGCCATGAATTCAGGAATTGGAACTTTATCTTCCCACTTGCGTCGTTCAGTTAACTCATCTTCACTCTCTTTAATTTTCTTTCTAGCATCATCTATCTCCTTCTGCTTTTTCTTTTCTTCCTCCCTAAATTTCTTAATTCTTTCTTCTGGAGGTAAATTCTCAAAATTTTTAGTCATATATCTTAAAAAATAAACATTTAATAAAAGATTTATCAAAAAATTATCAAAAATATTTCGTTGAGTTATAATAACTTACCAAGTAATCATTCTATGAGATTTCTTAAAATTGTTATAAACTAACCAACTATGAGCCATAGCATGGCCAGGAATTATCCCCTTAAATTTATTTATCGCACTATTTACTTCTTTTTCTGTCATCAAAGGTTTAATCCTTTTCTTCCTTTCTTGTTTTTTATCTTCTTTATGATAAAAATCGCCAAAGAATTTCTTCATTAAACCATCCTTTGGTTTTTCAATATCTTGACTTTTTTCCTCCTTCTTGCCTTTAGCTTCTTTTAAATATTTACTTAATTCATCACCTAAGGATTCTATCGCTGCCTGCACACTTCCCGAAATTCCACCTAATAATTCTATGTCCTCTTTTTGTTTTAACTTTTTATAATTTTCAACATCTTCATCCGTCCATCGGTAAACCCTAATATTCATTTCAACCTTGCCGATATGAACTGGGCCACGTTGATAACCTTCCTGAACAACTTTCATTTCAGCACGAGTACGATAATTAAAATTAATCAGCAAACACTCCCAAAGATTAATTTTTGTTTCTTCATCTACTTTTAATGACCCGCTATTTTTCCTTGCTAAAACTTCAATATCAAGCATACTACCTTCAAAAGCAGAGATTAAATCAGCCGAATCCATGTTCTTAGATTTCATAGATAACCTGTTAACATTGCGTAAATAAGGTCTTAACCAATTGATATACATTTGTATAACTTGATAATGTTGTTCTAAATATTTTAACATAAAATTTTTTCTATCCCTATGTTCTTTTCCAGTTTGAGTACGCCATTGCATATATTGACTCAAATGACGAGTTAAAACACGTAAAACATTTTCATTAAAGTCTTTTCTTAAATGATCAATATGATTATCTAATTCATCACGTGTTTTAAAAGGAGGAGCATCAAAAAACAAGTCAGGTAAAGTTACAAATTCCAGTTCTCTTGCCATCCCATAAACGGAAGCAGGGCTTTTACCTCCACCTTGTACTAAATCTACAAAAAAACCTTTTAAGGTCATGTTAGCGCTTTTCTTTCGTTCATTGATTGGTTTTTTAATTTCTCCAGTAATCCCTTTTTCTTTATTTCCATCTACTTGATCATAATAATGAATTCTTTCATCCAATATTCTTAATTCTCTTACAATCTGGAATAATTCTTTAACCATCTTACCTACTGCAACTAAGAATTGTGTAGCTTTATCTTGCTGTGCACCTAATCTCTGTTGAGTTACTCCAAAGAATGCTGAATTTTCTGCAGCTGCAAAAGAATCTTCTAATTTTTCAACTATTGGAAAACTATCTTTTAATGTATCTAAAACCCAAAAATAAGGTTCTTCAATACTTAAATCATACACCTCATAAGTTAAACGATA
>CAZRHO010000092.1:3144-4023 GCA_964599955.1 uncultured Methanosarcinales archaeon | reverse complement strand
TAACTAGCTTTTTTAGTTTTTTCTTTTTTAAGTTTTCTTTTTTCTTTTAATGATAATTTTGGTTTTTTCATTACACTAGAATCTTTAAATGATTTACCACTATATCTTTTTGACATATTTCAATTTTATAACAGATCAATAAAAAAAACCCCCAGAAATTTCTTTCTGAGGGTTTTTAATTTGTTTAGTGTATGTTTTTAGAGTGTTCTGGTTGGTGAAGTGTATTACATTCGCATTCATTTGACGTCAATACTCACTTATTTAAGAAGTTCATTGAGAAAACCGTTCAATTAGAAAGCAAGTAGAAAGATGACTTTGCTATTGGATGAATATTATTTTTTTATTTTAATTGGTTTGCCGTAAGAGTTATTTTTTTTAGTTCCTTCTGTTGCTAACCAAATTACTAAAGGAATAATACCAACGATAGTAATTGAAATTAATTGCCACCAACCAGATTTTCCAACATCGTGAAGACGTCTTGCTCCAGCAGCAATACTTGGAATAAAAACAGCAGCATAGGCAATCCAAAACATTATTCCACTTCCGCTACTATCACCTGATGCGGAATCCCAAACTGTTCCCACAAATTCTAGCAACATACCAAATAGCACAAACCACCAATACTGAGATCTACTACCTCTTCCATTAAAGTTTGCGTAGTTTGAAAAACAATATGAAATAGATTGTCCAAAATTCATAAAGAAATATTATTTGTTAAATTAAAGTAAGTCAAAGCTTCATTAAAAATTTTTACGACAAGCAAAAAAAAGGGCAGTAAAAACTGCCCTTTTTTTAATCTTGTTTTGGGTTGGAACGATTACATTCACACTACATTTACCTATAAATTACGCCAATAATCACTTATTGAAGTTTTACATT
>CAZRHO010000092.1:0-3134 GCA_964599955.1 uncultured Methanosarcinales archaeon | reverse complement strand
AAGCAATTCAAAAGATGACTTCATTTTTTAGGTGGGTTAGGTTTAATTCAATGGATATTGATATTAATTTTAATTTTTATTCTGATACACCTAAAGGAAAAGATCCTGATTCATATAGTGAAACTCTAAGAAAATATCACCAATTCCTTTGGAGTAAATCTTTACCAAATGGATCAATTTTTAAATTAGATATTAAAACACCTAAAATTTTACATCATAGATCAGATTTAGGAGAGTTTTTTTTATCTAGTGACTCACTTGCCCACGATTACAGTAAATGGAAAAGAACAGAAAATATTATAAAACAAATTCCTAAAAACGAAATAGAATCTTTTTTTAATCTTGGTTGTACTATTGGAGGATACATAATTTTTCCTTCTAATAGAGTTGATGATAAAATGACAATTAATGGTTCTCGTGGAATAAATAACAAGATTAAAGATAGATTTGATTTAACACTTGAGTGCATAAAAAGATTTTATCTAAATGAAAAAAGTCCATTAACTGAAACTTTAAATAGATATAGGTCTTTTTTTGAACTATTTAACAATTTTGAAGGATATGTAGATTTCTTTTTTCTCCAAGATTTAGTTAAAGAAAAATACTCTAAAATAAATTATTTTCTACCATTTGATAATTTTCAAAATTCACATATCCCAAATGATATAATAGAATACAAATTGTATAGAAAAAATATGATTGAATTTATAACCAAAAGAAGTCAAAGAATTAAAAATTATTCAAACCTAAGTAATAAAGATAAATTGGACTAAATGAGAGAGTTTAGTTGTCTTACTTGGAATACAGCAAAAAGAATTAAATATTCAGAAGCACAAGTAAACTTTATAAATTCCTTCAACCCCGATGTAGTTGCTCTACAAGAAGTATTAATAAATTCTGATAAAAAACTTAAAGAATTATTATCTAATAATTACAAAAATATCATTTCAAGTTTTGATTTAGCACCTGATTTAAAATTACTTACAAAAAAAAGAATGTTTGGTCAGATTATTGCTTCTAATTTTAAATTAGAACCTAATGACCCAAAAAACTTTAATATACCTTGGCAGGAAAGAGTTTTGTCAGTCAAATTATTTATAGATAATTCTGAAATCTATTTTCACACTACTCATATTCCACCAGGATCTGGAAATGGTTGGATTAAAATTGAAACTTTAGAAGGAATTTATGAGAGATTAAAAGAGAATAAAGATAATCTTAATGTTTTGTGTGGTGATTTTAATACCCCAAAAGAAGAGGACTTCAAAAATGGAATGGTGTCTTTTGCCCAAAGAATTAATGATAAGGGAGAGGCAAAAGTAAGAAAGTCATTTAGAGGTGGAGAAGGGGTTAGATGGGATAAAGGTGAAAGAGGTATAATTGTGGGTTTAAAAGAATTTGGCATTGAAGATAGTTTTAGAAAACTATTTTCTTATGATGTGAAAGATTATAGTTGGAAATTTAATAGAAAAGATAATGTAATAAAGAGAAGATTTGACCATTTTTTCGCTAGCGAAAAATTTAAAGTCATTTATGCTAAATACTTACATAATGAAAAAAAGTTGAGTGATCATTCACCATTGATAGTAAAATACAAAATAAAATAAAAGGAAACAAGAAGGGTGACTTCATTGAAGAGTCGGGTTAAAATAAATTTATGAGAAGAAGCATAATCACTTTAATTATATTAGGTTTTGTTTCAGCGTGTGGAACTTACAGTCACACACCTATTATTGATAGCAGAGGATCTCATTTAAAAGGTGCAGATTTAAAAAGATACCACGACGACCTGTTCACTTGCCAAGAAATTGCTGCTAACCAAGAAGTAAATAAAAAGAAAACTCGTATCTTCACGGAAAGATGTATGGAAGGAAGAGGTTATGTCATCTTGGACAAAGATATGTAGTTTTATCGTTATATTCTTTTTTATCTCTTCTTGTGCAGATTATAAACCTGTTATTGATTTTAGAGGTTCTGAAAAAAAAGGTGCAGATTTAGAAAGATATGATGACGACCTTTCTTCCTGTAAAAAACTTGCTGAACAAACGGTTCCTGACGCAGAACATAACATAGAAAAAGTTTTAATATTACCTCAAGAAACAGAAAGAGCATTGATTATAAAAAAGTGCTTAACAGGAAGAGGTTGGTCGGTTGTTCGTTAAATGTTGGAAGTCTTAATAGCAATGGAATTAGTTGCACTTGAGGTATTCATTTAACAATCATCACAAAATTAATATGAAAGGTATTCGTTCAAGAAACATTTATAAAAAAGACCAAGAAAAACCATTTGAAATTTCTCGAACTAAATTTGAAGACTTTTTAAAATGTAAAAGATGTTTTTATTTGGATAGAGTTAAAGGAGTTAATAAACCTAGTTCACCACCATTTACTTTAAATAATTTAGTTGATGAACTTTTGAAAAGAGAATTTGATCAATATCGTGCAGATAAAAAACCTCATCCTTTATTTAAAGAAATGAATTTTAATGGAATCCCTTATCAACACGAAGATTTAGACAAGTGGAGAGCAAGTCGTACCCAAGGAATTAAGTACGAAGATAAAGATACTAACTTAATCTTAAAAGGTGGAATAGATGATATTTGGTTAGATTTAAACACTAATAAAATTGTAGTTGCAGATTACAAAGCAACATCAAAAAAAGATGGCGTTCCTGATGATATACTAGAACAACCATTTTATGGTTCTTACAAAATTCAATTAGATTTTTATTCTTGGTTATTTGAAAAAAATGGATTTGAAGTTGCAGATTATGGTTATTTTTTATTTTGTAATGGTAAACAGGATAAACAAGAATTTAAATCTGTAATGAATTTTGAATACAAATATATCAAATATCAGACAAATACTTCTTGGATAGATGAAAAAGTCAAAGAATTGAAAGAACAATTAGATAGTGATGAGATACCTATTCGTTCCGAAGAATGTGATTTTTGTATATACTCAAAAACAATAAATGAATTTTAGTAAGAATTATTATGTCAAACATCAATCCAATCACTAGAAACATAAGAGACTTATTAGACAACAAAAAATATTCAATCGAGTATTATCAAAGAGAATATAGATGGGGAGAAGAGCAAATAGTAGAACTTCTAACAGACTTGGAAGAAAAA
>CAZRHO010000091.1:0-4168 GCA_964599955.1 uncultured Methanosarcinales archaeon | reverse complement strand
GGATATGAATTTAATCAACCATTAATTAGAAATTCGTATGATAGGAGAGCAGTTTTATTTCAAAATAATATCATTGAAAGTTTAAAGAAGATTGGTGTTATTGAAGATGACATTGATGTTAAAATGCAAAAAGTTGCAAGGATGAGGGGAGATTCTGCAGCTTCATGGTATTTTGAAGGGAGGAATATGTATTTTAGTTACAAGTTATGTCCTAAATTTATTGATAATTTGTTTATTGTTTCTAAAGTTATTGAAATGGAAATTAAAGCATTATTGAATGAAGAAATTACTGTTGAAGATTTTATTAAACATTTCTCTGAAGATGGTGACATTGAAAAAAGGAGAAAGGAAGCTCGTGAAATCCTTGGTGTTGATGAAAACTGTTTAGATCTTGAATTAATAAGTAAACATTACAAAGAACTCGCGAAGAAACATCATCCTGATGCTGGTGGAGAGATGGAAATGTTTAAGAAGATTAATAACGCTCATAAAATGTTGAAAAGAGAATTAAGTTAAAATAGTAAACAAAAATGGAAATAGAAGACTACGGAAAGGTATTTTAATTTTCATTTTTAAGTTTTTTATGCCATGTCTCTGATTCTTATAAGACAAACAAAATGTTTATTATTTAAATCAAAATTTACTATAAAAAGATGGAAATAAAACAACAGGTTTGGTTATCACCCATGGAAGGAGTTTCTGATTTAGGATTTAGAAATTTATGCTTTGAAGAAGGTGCAGATATGACATTTACAGAAATGATCAGAGCAGATGCAATTGTAAGAGGAAATAAAGCAACCATCTCCTTAATCGATAACCATATTGACATTAAACAAGGGATTCAATTGTTGGCAGATAAACCGGCAATTCTAAGAAAAGCAATAGAAAAAATTGATTTTAAAAATATATACGCTGTTGATCTTAACTTTGGTTGTCCTTCACCAGACGTTATTGGTAAAGGAAAAGGACCAGCATTATTAAAGAGAGTTAAAAAGATGAGAGACTTATTAACTGTCCTTAAAAAACATAGCCCAGTTCCATGTGGGATTAAAATGAGATTAGGAATGAATTCTAAAGAAAAGAAAAATAAAATTTATTTGAGAGTAATTGAAATTGCAAACGAATTAAAATTAGATTGGGTAACTGTTCATCCAAAAACGGCAGATCAAGGTTCACAAGAACCTATTGACTTTATAGCACTTAAAGAAATTATTGAACTTGCTAAAATTCCAATCATTGGTAACGGTTTTGTAAAAGACAAACTATCTGCACAAAAAATGTTTGATTTAGGTTGTAAGGGAGTTATGATAGCCAGAGCAGCAATAGGTAACCCTTGGATATTTAATGAAATTAAAGGGAATAAAGTAAATAAGAATTACAATAAAGCATTTGAAGATTATAAAAAAATAACTTCTAAATATGGGACCAAACAAAAATATTTCAATTATCATAAAAAAATATTTGAGATGAGGCAAAAAGGAGATTTTAAATATCATTCTCCAAAAAGAATTCATTCTTATTAAAAATAAAGATCAACTACTTCAAACCCCCGCAAGGTTTATATTGTACAAATAATTACTACTACTATTATCAAAAGAGGTGTACTAAAATGGTAAAAAGAAAATCTAAATCAGAATCAAATTCTTCGCAACATAATCACTACATTGCAATTGTAGCTATAGTTGCAGTGGTGGCTGTAGTAATTCTAGTTATGAATAGTATGAAAACTTCAACGCCAGTTGAAGATATGGTGATGGAAGACGCGATTGAAGAGGATTCAACTTTAGTTGGTGAAGCATTTAAATTCATGAATTCATATAAATTTAATATAAAGAAGCAAGTTAAACTAGAGAAGTTACCTCAGCGCTTAACTTGTGAACAAATGGGGTATGAGTGTGCACAAGGCTATGATTGTACTCCGATTTTAATGAGGGGATGGGGAGATTCAATTGCAGACATAATCTCAATCACTGGAAATGCTGGTGATGTATTTAGGTGTAGTAAAGGTTTGCCAGATGGCTCTTGTAATTCTGGCCAAAATCAATTATTGGGGTCAACATATGATCAAGGTAGTGGCCCTAGTGTGGATTATGAAACAGGTCAAGAAATTCCAGCGATAGACCCTTCACAAACAATCAATTGTAGATCTAACCCTATTTGTCCTGATGGCTTTGATTTAATTAGAGGTCAAAATGGGGAATGGCAATGTAATCAAGTAATTGTAACAGATTGTGCAATCGATGGTGAAAGATGGGGCGGATTAGTTGCAATGGGACTTGAATCTGTTGGAAACAACTTGCAATATAGATGTGCTACCTTGGGTTAATTTTTTATTTTCTTTTTCTTCCCGTAATATTTATAACCTCTAAATAAAAACTTTATACTTAATGAAAGATAAAGTTAAAATGTTCAGAGAAAAAATAGCAGATGTTGAAGATAAATATTCTAATGCTAAAGATCAATTAGCTACTTTAACGATAATTAAAAAAGATATTAAAAAAGATAATTCTCTTTCTAAAATAAATAAATTAGAGTTAGCAAGGTTTGCTTCAAAAAAACAATTACCAATTATTAATAATCAAATTTAGATTCAGTTCTTAATATCTCTTTTATTTTTACTTAAACATTCAATTGTTTCTAAAAAAGAAGATTGAAATAAACATATGTTTTATATGCAAAAAGAAAAAGCTTATAAACAGATTCTTTTCTTGCTCATTTATGAGAGCAAATACAAAAATATTGTTAGTTGATGATGAACCATGTTTACGTGAATTATTTCGTTCTTATTTTACAATTGCAGGATATGAACACATACATGTCGCAAAAGATGGTGAAACTGCTTTAGATATGATTAATGATGATCAATACCATGCAATTCTTATGGATACAGAAATGCCAGGTAGAACTGGTTTTGAAATTTGTTCTGATATTAGAAGAAGTAATTCTTCAATAGGTATATTTGGTATGTCTGGACGTAATTATGCAAATCAGTGGTTAGAATCAGGGGCAAACCAATTTTTGTTAAAATTAAGTATGACTAGGTCAGATGTAAGGGAAAATTTATTTGATTCAATTGATTCTGTTGTTAAATATAAAAATTAAATGTTTGGTTACAAAAATATTACTAAGACTTATGTTTTAAAACTTTCTCAGTTGTTATTCTCATTCATTTACTCGTAAAAAGAATTGTTTACTTTCGTAAATCATTTCAGGTTCATTAGAATTTACGACAGAAAGAGTACAGATGTATATATTCTCTACTGGTTCAATATCAAAAGATAAATAGAATGGAAATACTTGTGACTGATTAGGCATAACTTCAATATTATAAGATTCTATATTTAAAGGCAAAAACTCATACTCGGGATTTCTACAGTTAATAATATCTACAGTGGCATAAACTTTGTTTTTATTTTCATTATAAAATGCTACGCTGCTTCCTACATCAGATTCCCCAATGGAATAAGTGAGTGATTGTGCTAAATTTATTGGGAACATACGATTTGCGGCAATAATAGGGATTACCATGCATGTGTTATCAATACAATCCAATTTTGTGGGGATAGTAATCTCTTCAGATGACATTGGTTGCCCTGTATTTGCTCCAGTAATTTCATTATCTTTAACATAACAGTCCTCATCGATTTCACAATATTTCCCTTTGTTATTGTTTATATAATCATAATCATCATAATCATCATAAAGAGATGTAACGTAGAATTGCTGAAATATAAAAAAACTAGTTGTCAATATTATTATTGCTCCAATTACAATCTTAACCCATAATTTCATTGTTGTGCCTCTTTTATATTGTCATCTGTTCCTTTCTTTTGAATTTCTACAATTTCTTTCTTTTGAATTAAACTCCAAATAAGATAAGTTAAACCAAAACCAATTAAGGTTAGAATAAAAATATAAGGAAGATATTTATAAACAGAAACACACAGACCAGTAGGAAATTGTCCAGCCCCACTACTACAGATTAGACCTTTTTTAGAAATTAATGAAAGATATATGATGGCAGAAAGTCCAAATACCCCGGATACCACTACAGACACTATTGTTTTTACTTTAGTAAATTTCCAATTCATTAGTACACCATCTTTTTATTTCCTATAATAATTCTGGTAATACTTTTTATGTTTTAAAACTTTCTTCCCGTAATATT
>CAZRHO010000090.1:0-4261 GCA_964599955.1 uncultured Methanosarcinales archaeon | reverse complement strand
AATATATATATATATAATTTTGTAAATAATCTGTTATGGAAAAGAGGTTATTATTTGTAAGTTTATTTTTAATTAGTATTTTATTTATTTCTGGATGTGATACTCAATTTAGTAAAATGGTTTTTAGAGATGGAACCGCGTATTTAGAAATACAAAATGTTAATTTTTATGAAGGTACTCTTCAGGTTTATGTCGAGAATACTGTTGAAATAGGTGGTTTTCAGTTTAAGTTGACTGGAATAACTATTGATGAAATTTTTGGAGGAAGTTCTGTAAACTTAGATTCAGTAAATTTTAACGATAATACTAATATTATTTTAGGGTTCTCATTTAATGCTTCTCAAGACAATATTCCTTCTGGAGATGGAATTTTGATTAATGTAGGGTTTTCTAATAATGTAGGAGATATTTGTTTTGGTAATTCATTATCTGAGAATGTCCTTTCAGATATTTATGGTAATCCTATTGGATATAATGCACAAGATTATTGGCTAGGAGATTGTTATTATGGAGGATGTACTAATTATGGTGCTTGTAATTATGATTCTGATGCAGATTATAATGATGGAAGTTGTGAATATCCTGAAGAGAATTATGATTGTGATGGAAATTGTATAAATGAAGATTGTGCAGGTGTTTGCGGAGGAAGTGCCGTAGAAGATATTTGCGGAATTTGCGGAGGAGATGGATCAAGTTGTGAAGATCCAGTTGTTTGTGGAGATTCTTCTTATCCAGGATATTTGGATGAAGGCATTTACGAAAACGGGGGATGCGAATGTGCCCCACAGGAATGGTATGATTATACATGTAACTTTGTTGATCCAAGAGGACCAGATATAGGTTTGAGCCAGGATATTCCATTTAAGGTGGCGAGTTATAATGAATTTTATTACTGTAAGGCCATGGCTGAACATGAGGGATATATATCTGAAGAAGGAGAATATGAAAATTATTTTGGAGGGGAAGTCTATTCTTATATGACGTTTGATTGTAATGATTGCGAACAGGACTCTATAGGAGAATGGTGGCTTAAATATGATACTACGGAAGCTCACATATCTAAGGAAATAACTTGTGAATTTGCATATTGTTCACAATTAGGTGATTTAAATGGAGATGGTTATCATAATATGCTCGATATTGTTACACTTATTAATTATGTTCTTGATAATAATGAAGGTGCATGTTCTGCAGATGTTAATCAAGATGGAGGATATAATGTATTGGATGTTAATGCTCTTGTTAATTGTGTACTCGGAAATAATTGTTAATAATTCCTTACAAAAATTCTTCTTTTATTCTTGAATTAATCTCTCCTCTTAAATTTTCAGAAATTAATTCCTTAATATTCTTTTTATTACTTAATAACCAAGCTAGTTTAATAAAAGAAGTTTCAGAAGTCATATCGGACCCAGAATGAATAAATTCTTGTAATTTTCTTCCAGTTCCATAAACATTCATATTAACTCTACCAAAATTTGTTTGAGAACACACAACAATTGGTGTTTAGATAATTATTATAGTAAGCTTTTAATATTAAATTATTAATACATTATTATGAAAATAAAGAAAGAGAATAAGGTTTATTTTTATGATCTATGGCTTTTACTATCCATTATACTTTTAATTTTTATGGGTGGAAGTTTATTGATGATTTCTTTTGTAATATATATGGGTTATCTTATGGAAAAAAGACACGACTATGGAATGATATTTTGGTGTGTATTTCTTGCTGGGTTATTAATATATAATATACATTTATTTAATATTGGAAGTCCTGATTATTTGGATCAAAATATTTTATACTATATATTCTTCAGTATCTTATGCTATTATCTTTTTGTAATTAGAGGTGAGATTAAGAAAGGTAAAGAAAAGGAATTACAAACAAAAGAGATGAAAGAAAATAAGAAAAAAAAGAAACAAGAGAAACACAATAAGAAACATAAGGTAGTTGGTGGAGTAATGCAAAGGGGAATATGAAACGAACACTAAAAGAAGAAAGAAAGAGAAGAGTAATGTTTTATGATATTTGGTTTTGGTTACCAGTATTTATTATTCCTATAAGTCTTTTATTTCCTGAAACTGATTTGAATGCTGTTATTGCAGGTTTAATTTATTTTGTCTTACCTATCTTAATGTGGTTTAGGTTATTATATTTTGCAATTAAAAGAAAAGATTGGGGTTGGGTAGTTCTTGGATTCTTAGGTGGATTCTTATATTTTTTCTATTACCTTTTTGTAATTAGAAAAGCAATAAGTGAAGGAAAAGAAAAAACAATAGGACATACAAAAGAGTTGAAGCAAAGAGAGAAGAAAAAAACTCAAGAGAAGAGAAAGAAATATCACGAGAATATTAGAAGAAGAGCTATTTAGAATGATAAGTTCAAGGTGGAATAAGAGAGAGTTAGCAATTGTTAATTATTTCTATGATCAATTAAGTAAGAATGGAGATTCTATTGAGAAGATTGTTTTTTGTATTAAGGGTGGATTAGATGTAGATAGAGATAATTTCCATAAGAAAGTAATGGAAAAGTTAAAAGAGTTAAAAGATGATGGGCATAACTTAAACCATAATTTCTATCCAATTAGGACAGAGAGAGCAATAGCAATTAAATTAAAAAATTTAAACAAGATTAATGAAGAAGAACTAAAAGAGATTCAAGAACTATTTGGGAAATTTCGGCAGGAAATTTCCTTTTATCCCTTGTTATCTGTCCCGACGACTGAAAGGAGGAGAGCCTGCAAGGCGTGGTCGTAGCGAAGCGGAGAAGTTAATTTTGAATTTGAGTATAATACACTATTTATTTTTTGGCGCACGTTCTATTTTATTGAATTTCTCAACAAGTAGTTTTTGATATTTTGGTTCTAATTCAATAAAATCTTTTTGATATTCTTTTTCCATTGCTAAACAAACAGCTGAAAGCATCAAAGCACGAGTAAGCTGTATTTTTTCTGGCGAGGCGCTGTTCTTGTTTCCATAAAAATTCAAGGGAAAACCACAATTTAATAGCCAAATATTATTTACAAAAATATCTTTATGGCAATCTTTGATTATTGGTGTGGACTTTCTTAAATTTACAGCATTAAATTCTCTATCGGAAGAAGAAGCGCTTACTAAAATAGCTCCTTTCTTTAGTTTGCTGT
This sequence comes from uncultured Methanosarcinales archaeon, assembly GCA_964599955.1. Taxonomy (GTDB): domain Archaea; phylum Nanobdellota; class Nanobdellia; order Woesearchaeales; family GW2011-AR9; genus CAZRHO01. The sequence continues at coordinate 1,115 of CAZRHO010000090.1, read as the reverse complement.
AAATTTTACCATTTGTAATTTCTTCTCCTGTAGCGCCAATAATCAAATCAAAATCAGAAATAATATTTGCAAGTTCGGTTTTCCCGAAATCAGAAATGTGTTGCTGAACATCGTAGATATGGGTCTCAAATTTATTTTTTAACAAATTAAAAAGTTCTTTGCCAACAGAGCCCGCTCCGATAATCAAGCAGGATTTAGGATTTAATTGTAACTCTTTTAATTTTGAATTAATTTTCTTTACAATTAAATCTGCTATAAATGGAGATTCATAAATCAATTTTGCATTTGAGCGGGCGACATTTATCACAGGAAAGTTCAATTTTTCATTTTTTAATTTGTTGTATCCTGAAGAAGTTTGTTCGATGGCCATAATATTAGATAAATTCTTAAAGAAAGAATTTCCCACATAGACAAGAGAGCCACCATCATCAACTAATAAGACTTTCTCATAATCATTGAAGTTTACTTTTTCTTGAATAAAATTTAGGAAGTCTTTTACTATTAATTCGAATTGGCTATCAAAAGATAAATGGCTATCGAACGCTAAACTTCCATCTGAAACATAAACACCTTTTTTGCGAAATTTCTCCATTGTTTCTTTGTTCGTTGAATAACATTTTCCAAGCAAAAAAGTGTTTTGTGGGTTGAGACCCAAATCAAATAAATATTCAAACATAGAATAGTTTGAATCTAAAATATGCTGAACAGCAATAAGCAGCACATTTTCAAAATTAGTATTTTTGAACAGTGCCGAAGTATAATCAAGCAATGGAAGTTTCATAATTAAAGAATATCGAAAGGTATTTAATAAAGTTTCTTAAGTGCGCCAAAAAATTTCAAATTCAAAATTAATTACAGATAACATCGCGATTAAGAGACATGAAAGGCACGAGGCGAAGCACTCGTGGGTTTTTTACGAAGTAAAAAATTTCCCCTGAATAAAATGAAGGGCGTAGCGGAGAGCAACGTAGCGGAGTTTTAATCGCTGTTCAACTCTTGCGAATACTTGGAGCAACGAGGAATAACTGCAAGTGGTTTTTGCGAAGCAAAAAATTCCAAAGAGTAAGTGCAGATTTGTGGATGGTGGGATGCCAGTAAATCCCAATAAATAAAGA
>CAZRHO010000089.1:0-4289 GCA_964599955.1 uncultured Methanosarcinales archaeon | reverse complement strand
AAATTAATTTGAGAGATCTGCAGGTCGTGGGTGCAATTCCCACCAGAGGCTTTTTTTTATTCTAATTAATTTATCTAGAAAATTTTTTGTTTTTGTCCAAGCTTTTTTCTAAAAAGGTTGGTGCCCAATGCTCACCAGAGGCTTTTTTTTATTCTAATTAATTTATCTAGAAAATGTTTTGTTTTTATCCAAGCTTTTTTCTAAAAAGGTTGGTGCCCAATGCCCAAAAGAGGCTTATTTTGATATATCCTCAAGAGATGATATTTGTTTCATCTCTTTTACTTTCTTCTTAAGAATTTTATTAGCAATATGTAATGGCTCTGGCATTTTATGTGGGGGAACAATAGTCTTCTGAATTAATTGTAAAGAAGTTCCTAAAGAAACTAAATGTCCTGGTGAAACATAAATTGATCGTGCATGTTCTCTCGTTTTTACTTCAAAACCAAGAATTTCACCACGGTTTATAATTTTACCATTTTCAACTACACCTAATTTTAATTTATCAGTTACCCCTAAGGTTGCTTGATTCAAAGCCAAGCCTACATGAGAAGCAATGCCAATCCTTCTTGAATGTAAAATTCCTCCTCCCCTGATCATCAAGATATCTGGTTCTTCATTTAATTTGTTAAAAGCTTCAATTACAGCAGGCATTGCCCTGTATGCTAAAAAACCAGGTTTGTAAGGTAAGGGATTATGTAAAATAAAAGTTGCTTTCTCTTTAAGTTTAAGAGATGGAAATTCACAAACAATAATACAAGCAATTAATTTATCATCTAACAACGCCCAATCTGCTCCGCCAACAGTGTTTATTCTAGTGAAATTATCTCGTAAAATTATCCTTGGGGCAAGTTTATGTTGTTCTCTTTTTAATTCAGTTGTATCCATTGTTAAATTCACCTATTTTATTTATGCTTACTTATAAACATCATTTTTAAACTTTTTGTTTTTTACTACTTTATGAAGACAACTTTGTTCAAATGCGAAAATATTTATATAGTTGTAGGATTTATAATCATTCATGAATAAAAGAGGGATTGCTCCATTAGTAGCTACACTTTTACTAATTTCTTTTGCCATTTCTTTAGGAGTCGTCATTATGAATTTTGGAAGAGCACAAGTTGAACTAGAAGCACAATGTGCCATTGATGTCGGATTAAGGTTAGCAGAAATTGGTGGAAAAGAAGACATCTGTTTTAACCAAGCTAAAAGTGAAATAAGGTTTACAATTGAAAATGGAATTAATATTAATGTTGAAGGCCTTGTTGTTAACATAATTGGCACTGAAAAAGCCGATACTTTTGAATTAAATGATGCTAAAATGAGTAAAGCTGGAAATTATTTAGGAAAAATAAAATATAATAAAGCAGTAAGTGGAGAAGTTAGACAAATTAAAATTTCCCCAAAAGTAGTCTTGTATGATGAAGAACAAATTTGTATTGAAAAAGCAGTCATTATTGAAAAAATATCTAACTGTTGAGAAATATAAATCTATTTAAGTCATAACATTTAAAATTTAAAAAATGAGCTTAACAAAAATAGTTGACGGTTATACACCTTTCTTTGGTAATTTGAATCAAGAGGAAGTTTCTAGCTTAAGAGAAAGGATAAACATTAGAAAATATGAGTCTAATCAAAGAATTATTGAATCAGGAGAATGGGGAGACTCAATGTATTTAATATTTCAAGGTTTAGTTAATATAAATAAGCCGACTCAAAATGGAAAATATAAAACTATCCATCAAATGAAATCAGGAGATTTTTTTGGAGATATTGCTTTCTTAGCCGGCATAAAAAGATCGGCAGACGTAGTAGCAGTTAATGATTCCTTAATTGGAGAAATGACTAAAAGAAATTTTGATGAATACATCTTAGAAAACCCCGTAATTGGATGTAAAATTTTATATCACATGGCCGGTGAATTAGCAAGGAGAATAGTTAACTCAAATCATCAAATTGAAGCTCTTAATTCCTATTTAAATAATGATTAAATTTCTTTCTTAATAATTTCTTTTAAATCTTCAACGTTCTTAATGCCTTTATAGAATTTACCTGCTGGATAAATTACAGCCACGCCACCTTCTGGATTACAAAAACCTAAACACTGTGCTTTTGTACAATAAATTTTAGTAGCCAAACCTTGTTTTATAATCCATCTTTTCACTTCTTTTACATCTCCACCATCTATTTTTGGCCCACAACTAGGAATATTATTGTTAGGCCTATTAGAACGATCATTAATACAAACAAAAAGGTGCAATTTAGGTTTAAGAAAATTTATTTCTTGCATAATTTATCCATTTTGAGTGAATATATTTATATGTATCTTAATTTTCTTTAAAATATGCAAATAGAATTTGATCTGACCAAATCGGTTGACGAAAATGCAGGAAAATACTTTGACTTAGCTAAAAAAGCTAAAAAAAAGTTAGAAGGAGCTAAACAAGCACTTCAAAAAAGTAAAAAAGAATTAGATGATTTAGAAAAAAAAGAAAATAAATTCATTGCTGAAGAGCAAAAAAAACAAGAACGTAAAAATCGTAAACGTGAATGGTATGAAAAGTTTCATTGGTTCATTAGCTCCGAAGATTTTCTATGTATCGGAGGTAAAGATGCAACTTCAAATGAAATAGTTGTGAAGAAACATATGGAAAAAGAAGATTTAGTTTTTCATACAGATATGGCTGGTTCTCCCTTCTTTATTGTTAAAAATGGTCAACAATCTAAAGAAAAAACTATCAACGAAACTGCACAAGCTACTGCTGTTTATTCTAAAGCTTGGAAATTAGGACATTCTTCAGCAGATGTATTTTATGTTAAACCGGAACAGGTTACTAAAGAGAGTAAATCTGGCGAAAGTTTAGCAAAAGGGTCTTTCATGGTTTATGGAAAAACCGAATATTTACATCCAAAATTAGAATACACAATTGGTTTAATTGATGATGAAATTATTGGCGGGCCAATATCGGCAATTAAAAAAAAAACAAAGAATTATGTTCAAGTAATCCCTGGAAGAAAGAAAAAAAGTGAATTAGCAAAAAAAATTAAAAACAAATTGAAAGGGGGAGATTTAGATGACATTATCAAATTCATCCCAGCAGGTGGTGCTGAAATTAAAAAATAAATTTTAGAAAATATTATAACAACATTATTAATTACTTATTTTTATGAAAACGAAAGACTTAATTGATTTAATGAACAATAATGAAATTGAAGATTATTCTGTCAAAAATAAAGAAAAAGAAGTAAGATTATCATCTATTGAAGATTTTGATAAATTTATTTATAAATACCATGTTGAAGCATTTAGAATTGATCATGGCCATTATTCACCTTACGGCTGGAATGATGAAGTTTTTACTGAATATAAAGGATGGAAAATAACTTCTAATTTAAGATATCACAAATAAATTTTTAAAGAATTTGCAATATTTATCTCTTATTGCCCTTGTCGTCTAGCATGGACACGCTTTAAAAACAGATATTAACTGGTTTGTAACGCGCTGCAAAGGACGGGAGCTTGCGGAAGTTTTGCTAAAAGCTTCAAACCGGGGTTCAAATCCTCGCAGGGGCATACTTCTTTGGGCGTAATACCTTACTTTCCGTTTGTTTAATCAAGGGAGAATAAAATTCACATTGGATCCAATCTGCAAACAAAGCACCTATTTCTGTTAATCTAATTGTGTCCCCAATAACTTCAATTGCTCCAGCATTAATGAATTTACCTATATCTTCAGAGAACGATGTTTCAAAAAGACTTACTCCATTTCTTTGTTGATATTCCTTGATGTTAATTTCTGTTTTTAATCCAAAAATAAATTCTCTCCTCAATAATTCTTCAGTAGAAAGCACAAATGCTCTTTCAGCTGGTAAGATTCCTTCATTCAAATTCTCTTCATATCTTTTTCTGCTTCTTGTATGGATAAATTGTGTATTGTTAACAAACCCATAACAACCCATCCCTAACACAAGTTGGTTGACTTGACATCCCCATTTAAGCAATTGATGCTTAAAATCATGATTTTCTTTATTAAAAAAATCTATTGGCCGTTGAGTATAACCAAGCTTATTCATGCCTAATATAAAATTGGTGTGCATATTTAATAACTCTTCCTCTGATAAAGATTCTGTTTTTCTTTTCCAATCCCTAGACCCAGGCTTTTTAGTATATTGATAACTCGACACAGATGGGACTCCTAAGTTAGCAATTCCCTGTAAATCTTCTAACACCATTGTAGAGTTATATCCTGGCAATCCACGAATTAGATCAATATCAATATTTTCTATTCCTC
>CAZRHO010000088.1:0-4396 GCA_964599955.1 uncultured Methanosarcinales archaeon | reverse complement strand
TTGCTTTCCCACATGACGGTTTCTTGAATGCTCACTACTACAAGTAACAATAACGTCACCCATTCCTGCTAAACCATAAAATGTATCTTTCTGTGCACCAAAAGCAATTCCTACTTGCGCAATTTCATTTAAACCTTTAGTAATTACATAAGCTACAGCATTATCACCTAAACCGGCCCCATCCAATGCTCCAATTAATAAAGCTAAAATATTTTTTAACGAAGAGGAAACCTGTACGCCAATTAAATCATTACTTAAATCAACCTTAAAATTTTCACTTTGAAAAACCTCTTTAATTTCTTCTTTACCATTACCACCAGCTAAAACTATTCCACTAAACATATCTTTGCTAACCTCCTCCGCATGAGTTGGCCCATAAAGACAATAAACTTCTCCATTAACTTGCTCTTTAACTATATCACTTAATAAATTTAAATTATTATCAAACCCTTTTGAACAAATTATAATTGATTGATCGGTTAAGAAATCTTTTGCTTGGTTCATAGTTGATTTTACTTTATCTGAAGGAACTACTAGAAGAACCAATTCACTTCCATTAAGAACTTCTTTCATGTTAGAAGAAATGAAAATATTATTGGGCAATAAAGTACCTGGTAAAAACGGACAAGTTCTTTCATTTTGCATCTTACTAGCTTGTTCGGTGAAAAACTCCCAAACATTTACAGAATAATTTTTTCTTGCTAAATGTAATGCCAAAGCTGTACCCCAGCTACCTCCTCCTAAAACTGCAATATTCATTCTTTTGATAGAAAAGAACTAATATAAATTAGTTGTGGATTTACGATTAAAATGGTTTAACGCACCATAACCAATCTTTTTTTATCTATTAACTTATAATCATAAACAAAATCCAAAAGTAAGGTTGTTGAAAAAGAGTTAGAATCTTCAATTGATTTAGTACAAATCAGTATTGTTTCTTGATCCTTTGAATCAAAAACTTTCTTCCTTTTATCGCTACTTAAACCTTTAAATCTACAATCTAAAGGTTCAGAACTTAATTTAGCCCTAATTAAACTAGCAGTAATTAATTTTCCTTTTCCTCTATTCCTCAACTTCATTCTAAATTCAACTCGGGAGTTGAATCCGGGATATATTATCTCTTCTAATTGTGAAATCTCTAAAGGAGAGCCTTGTCCAGAATATGATTTTTTATTATCAATCTTACACCCAAGATTTAAAGTATCATACAAATTTGGATTTATACATACAGTATCAACAAATTGCATACTTGAACTATAAAATGTCTCTAAAAAATAATCGCCAACATATTTTTCAGAATTCTCAAAAAGGTTCTTAGTTTTCCCTGAAAATTCAACATAGGTTTCTTCTCCTTTAAAGTTAAGATTGTTTATTCCTTTCAAGACTTCAAAAGTTTGTTCTTTTGGATGAATATCAAAATATTTCTCATCTAAACCGCTTATTCTAATAATTCCATTGTTTACATCATAAGATGCTTTGTTACTTACTTTAGCAATCATATTAAATTCAGAATCAGGATAAATCTTTTCAGGAGGATTATTTAAGATAAAAGAAAGACTTAATTCACCATGTCCTTTTTTAAAATTTTTTTGTAAAGAAGAGTTCTCTTGTTGGCAACCAATAATTAAAAAGATTATTACAATTATTGGAATTAATTTTAAAATTTTCATATTTAATCATGAAGTCTTTGTCTTTATGACCTTGACTTCTATTGGCATCTCCTTTGTTAATTTGTAATTATAATTCATTTCTGCAGTAAATTCTTTATATTTAAATTCTTCAGTCTCTTTCAAACTCAATGGGAAATCATTAATTATGCATGTACTTAACGTTTCAATACCTTTTATTTTTTTATCTGAAAAATCAATTCCATTTGATTTACCCAAACAATCCTTTTTATCTACAGAAAAACCATCTAAGTTAATCTTATAACTGTTCACTTTAGTAATCTGTCCACGACCTAAATTTTCTAAAGAGGAAGACAGAACTAAGAAATTATTACCCTCAATAATAGGGTTATTTACCGATGATCCAAAAGCAAAATTTAATCTAGCTAAATCTTGTGGTGCTTTAGAGAGATAAGAATTACCAGGGAAATAAGTTGCTTTTATTTTAGGAATCCATTCTTCCTTCCAATTCAAATCTTTTTTACCAATAAAAACTCTTTGTAAACGTGATATGGTATTAAAATTAGAGAATTTTGCAATATACCGTAAACCATATTTCCCTTTCAGTTTTCCCAACGGTCTACAAACGACAGTCCTCTTAATTTCTTTTTCTTTGAAATTAATTGATTTTTCACTGATAATTTCGCCCTTTATAGTTTCTTTAATTCCCCCTTTAGTTTTAAATTCACAGGAAAGATCTAGATTAATTATTTGTTTACGTGGATTCTGAACAATAAGTTCAAGAGGATAACTCATTTTAAAATCATCACCTTCCTTTATCGTAATTAATTTAGGAAAATAGTCACTTTCTTTGAAGTGGACTTTAACTGGTTCTTTGATAGTATTATCTATAGAACCTGCAACATCAAGGGATTCTTTCTTCTTCTTCTTTTGTTCTTTGATACATTCAGTGAATTTACTTTTATCTTTTGGACTTATTTTTTCTTGAAATTCACAGATATAAGCTAATTTCTTTTCTTCTTGTTTATTTTTGACACAACCCGATATATCTTTATAATTACCCTCCCAAATACATTGTAAATTTGTTAAAAAAGGGTTTTGTGTCTTAGCATATTTCTCTCTGAACTCAGTTTGAGATTTTTCAAATTCCCCAATAGAAGGAATTGAAGAAGAGATATGCCCTATGTCAGGTATGGAAGGAGCAACAATCACCAATATGATATAGAGGATACCAATAACCTTAGTTATTTGAATTAATGCATTTACTCCCTCACTATTTGTACTTTCTGGAGGTAAAGTGAATAAACCAAGATAAGACCACCAAGGCATAAATAATACTAAATTAATCATTAAACCGGTTGGTTCTAAACCGAAACCATTAGGAGGGGAGCCAGTAATCCAGGACATAAAACCTATATCCAAAAAGAAAACTAAAACAACTAAGAAACCAGCTCCCTCTGCAGCTATGCTTTGACCTTTAGTAATAATGATTGGTAAAATTAAAATTAAAGCAATAGCTGGTAAATAATACATTAAAAAAGAAGAATCGATTCTCGCTTTGAAAATAACATACCATACAAAAAATAGAATCACGGGGATTATTACTGCAAAACGATCCTTAGATAGCCGGGAGGAAATTGCATATAATCCAAATAATAATAAAGTAAAAGAAAAAACAAAAACCAAATTAGGGGAAGCATTTCTTAGACGTAGATAATAATGAGCAGCACCTAATATTACAAGAATCCAACTTGCATTTCTTGCTGCACCGGATATTTGGTTTCCTATGAATTGACCAATTGATAACTTAGTAGCAGTACCAACCGCATCACTTGCTCCTACCATCTACACCTCTTTTTTTATTTTAAATGAAAAGTGAAAATATTTTAATTGATCAAGTCTATTTTAACTTCACGAACATCTAATGTTTTCCTTGGTTTAATCTTAATTGCGTTAGCGCCTTTAACTACATCTTCACTTAAATCAATCGTATAAAATGTTTCTTTAGTGTCAAAATAATTTAAATTTCCATTAAATTCTAAATCTCCTCTCTTATTAGCAACTATATCAACGAAATCCATCCTTAGACGTACTCTCTTATTTCCATCCATAATTTCTAAATACTGCTCATGAGAAATGTCAAAATAATATAGTGGAAAATCAACATCTTTCAGCTCATATTTCAACCTATTATGTGAAAGGATATAAGCACCTTTATCTGCACTAAAAGTAATTTTATTCTGCCCAACGTTTAAATTATCTGCCAAGATAGGAATGGGAACCATTGGGATCCCACAATCAGGTATCCCATTAAAAACTTCATCCTCATTGACAGTAATCTGAAGTTTACTAACTTTACCATCCTCGCATTCCGGTAAAAATTTAAGTTCAACTTTTTCTAAATTGTTTTTTTCAGTTTCTGAAACTAAAAAAATATTTTTAGATGATTGAAATTCTAAACTAGTAACGTCTGCCACTAACTTTATTCTTTCCAAAGAAGCCTCATTAGTTTGCCAGAAAGCTAAACCAGGAGATGAGACAGAAAAAACTAAAAAATTCTCATTATTCAACAAATTCTTAGGTAAAACTAAAGGCTGCATAGTCCCTAAATTTGGAGAATCTTCATAAATTAATTCCTCATTCAGAGTTATTCTTAATTTTCCTTTTAATCTCTTAATATTGAAATCCAACAAGATATTATTAGTGTTACTTAAGTCAGGGATTGGAAAACTTAAACTATTTACCTCCTCTGAAAAAATTGCTTTTTT
>CAZRHO010000087.1:0-4463 GCA_964599955.1 uncultured Methanosarcinales archaeon | reverse complement strand
CATAACGATGTTATGCCCTGGGGACTTTACGTCCCCACGAGACACGTAGTGCCGAAGAGTAATTCCAGCACGTTAAAAGGTTCAGTCTTTACCGATTTGTTTGCGCATATTAGTATTAGATGTTTATAAATTCCCTGCCTAATATAAGAAAATTATCTTTGCTTTGCTAATGTCAAAGCGCTATTTATATCCCTTACTAGATATCCCTTAGATGTAAGAAAATCTTTAATTTGTTTCTCAGTATGTCCTGTTTTAATGTATTGATCAATATAATTAGCAAGTTGTTGTATATATTGTTGATTTTGATTTACTGAACTTTTCTTAGTTACTTTAGGGATTGGTTCTCCCATTAACAAATAGTGGGTGAGTTCATCTCTCATGTTTTGAGTAATACTCATTGGTGATCTAATTGCTGTATAAAATATCGTAAAATAAATTACTTTTGTTGATTCAACAATTTTTCGTATAATTGTTGCAATAATGAATACTAGGTAAAATGCAATTATTACAGGGATCCATGAAAAAGAAAAGCCACTGATTGTCCATACCGTATTGGGAGAAATTGAAACAATCAAGTAACCAACTACTGTACCGATAGCAAGTGTAAGTAGGTATACTGGAAAGAGAACTGTCCCAATCACATTTCCTACAAAATCTATTCCAAAAACACCAACTAAAGTAGCAGGAACATTGTTTTTAAGTGATTTTATTTGCGGAATTATCTTTTTTAATGGTTTTTGTTCTACCACAACTGCAGGAATCATGTAGTGACTTAACAGATCCCAGATCTCAATAAGGGCTGATAAAAAGAGATTTATGAGGGTAGCTCCAATACCTCTCTTTTTACTTCTTTGACTACCAACATATTTCATTAAAATTTCTATTAAAGCAATTTTTCTTAAACTAGATTTTTCTAACTTAGTGTGATTATGGGCATCTTTATAGCTAATGTCTTTTCCAGTAATTGTATTATAAACAATCCAACTTTGATCTGCTTTTTGTCTGATATAATAAAAAAATTTGAAAGGAGTCAATATAAAAATAAGAATTAATAAAACAAGTACACCCGTACCAACAAAACGACCAGTTAAAAATGTAATTAATGAACCAAAAAATAATGTAATAAGGATAAAAGAAAGAATAGTTATATGGATAGTTGGCTTAATTATGTCTTTATCTTTGCCAATTACTTTAAATGAGTTCTTTAGTAGAAAACCAGTATCTTTTAATCTATCACCAAATGATTTCTTGTGAAACTTTTCAAACATTTATAGAATCAATGAATTAATTAATATAAAGATTTCTATTTTATCAGATTATCCTAGAGCAGGGAATTTAATTTTTTTTAATAAAAATCTTAGTTGATGCAAACAGAAAACTTTAGTGCTGGAATTATTGAGCTTAACGATGTTATGCCTCTACCCCTTTATGGGGTGGCAAGACACGTAGTGTCGAAGAGATTTCTTACTGTATTTGCCAACATATCAATACTGCTTTAGCAGACTATATGTGCGTAGCACGGGGGGAGTTTTAGTTAAATTTAAGTAGTTTTGTTTATTCTTTTTATCAAATGAAAAGAGAATTGGTTTTGTTGTTATGTTTTCTTATGTTCTTTCTTATTTCATGTTCCTCTTCAGAAAGCCCGCTTTCCAAGGAGGAAATAGAAAATTTACCAGAAGATGATCCAGCTAAGGAAATATCCGCTAGTGAGACAAACTTTGTTGGGAAAGGTTATTATGATCTTTCAGATGAACAAAAGCGAGCTTTTTGGGGCTGCTGGATAAATGCCTGCCATGCTAAATTAAAAAAGGCACATCAATCTAAAAATTATGGTGATTATATGGATTGTTCTAAAAGCTGTTTTGCAACAGCTGAAGAAACAACGATAGATTTCTGTGAAGATTCGGATGGATTGGACTACAAAAATAAAGGAGTTGTCACAACCGATGATTATTTAGGCGGTTCCCAGTATGATTGCGTGAAAGTTGGTGATAAATACAAATGCTCTGACAATTGCTACACATTTAGTAATGGGAAGGAGTATTTGATTGAGATGCAATGTAACCCTAAAGCAGCATATGTGCAGAAAAGTTGTGCTGAACTGGGTAATAATTATGTCTGTGAGAAAGGAGCTTGTTTAGAAAATACTCTGTGTAAGGAGGTTATTGAAGGACACAATAAAAAGGGTGAAAAAAGAATTAACATTGTGTTCATAGGCAGAGGATATGAAAGCACCACTGAACTTTTTTCTGTCCTTGAAAAGGTTGTAGATTACACAGGTGATGGGAATCAGTATGATATCCCTGAATACAATGGCAACCTGAATCTTGACGTTATCTTTGGCTTACTTGGAGTAGAGCCATATAAAAGTAATGCAGAAGCTTTCAATTTATGGTATGTAGATCAACTTTATCCAGAAACTCAACAAAAAGATTATTGTTATATGTCTGAAAAGGATGTGGAACCAGCTTGTCCCATTTCAAATCAATATCTTGTATATCTGTGTAATTATCATACTAAAACAGCTGGTCTCGGTGGAGGTCATACTCTAAGTTTTTCTGAGATTAATGAAGGAAATAAATTTGAAACCTCAGCAATAGGATTAATCAATCATGAAATGGGACACTCACTAGGTGAACTAGCAGATGTGGCATACCCAAGTTTGTATGGAACTGCTACACCCCCTAACTGTGCATCAACGATTAAAGAAGCTCAAAATTGGTGGGGAGATTTAATTGGAAAAGGTTGTGGTGATGATGGTATTATAGATTGTTTAGAAACCTGTTATATAGATGGTACCTGTGATGCAGGAGAATATCAAACAGAAGTACAGTATATTACAGTTACACCAGATGATTGTTTTGAAAATGGTAAGCCTGTTTATGGTTGTTCATTAGATCTTGTGAGAAGAGAGGCAGGAGAGGTGGAAATAATTGATAAACATATTAGTTTTAAAGCATTAAATAAAGATGATTGTGAAATTAGTAACGATAACTGTATGTTTATAGAGGATCAACAAATAAATTGTTTTGATAAAAAAATTCCTAGAAAAGATTTATGTGAAAATTTAATTGATAAAACTAAATATAATAAACTCCCTGAGCATGATAAAGTAGGTGGTTGTACTTTTAAACCTCACTTGGTATCAATAATGAAAAGTTCACTAATGCCGAAATATGGTTTAGTTAATGAAAGGCAGCTCTGTAATACTCTGCAGCAGGAAGTTGGTGTGGCAAGTGAGTACTGTGTAAGTAAATTTGGATAAAACTCTCCCCTCTTTAAAGTTGGCAGATATTGTTTTTACAGTAAGAAAATTAAGCTTAACGATGTTATCTTTCCCCGACTTTACGTCGGGGTGAGGAGCGTCAGCGACGAAAGTATTTTGTCACCGTACATAGAACATTGGCACCGTTTTAATTTCACTTAGAAGGTTTAGTTAAAGTTTTGAATAATAGTGGGACGCCCGTTAATTTCAAATTCATTTGAAGTAAAAGATAGCTTTTTAAAGTTCAAAATTTTATTTAGTTGTAATGGTTGATTTAAATAAGAAAACAATAGGCATTTCAGCAGTAGTGCTTGCTGTTTTGATAGTTGCTTTCTTCTTAATATCACAAAGCATCGGAAAGACTGATGATTGGCAATATTCTCATTTTTCTATTCAGAATTATCTGGTTCTTGGAGGGATTGTTGTTGGAGCATTACTAATTGCTTGGATTATAGCTTCAATTTTTCTAATTGTTAAAGGAAAATCACTCATTGATGCTAGTGGGGTTAGCCAAACTAATCCAAAGAGAGTGATGGGGATTTTATTGTTGGCTGGACCTGTTGTAGTTACATTATTATCATTCATGATATTCTTCATTGCAATAAGTTCTCGTTTTGAAATCCTACTTGTTCTGATTCCGGTATTAATTTTAGCATTCATAATCTGGCTGATAGTTTATGCAATCAAAAAGAAGATGAAAATAGCAGCTGTTGTGATAGCAATTGTAATTTTATTGATTCTTGTTGTTGGAGGAATTGTTGGGCTTGGTTTTACAAGAAGCCAATTTTCTAGTATCTCTTCAACATCAGCTAGTTTAGAATCTGCTAGAATTGGATTTGCGGTTGGAGGTGCAAAGGATGTAAGTAATTTTAGAAAGAATATTGAAAATGATTATCTTCCACTTTCAACTGATATAACATATGAAGGATTATTCTTTGAATACTTCTTTGATACTGGTGAAAAAGAAGTTTGCCAAAAATTATTCTGTCCCTCCTATAACTACGCAATCTCCGAAGATCCATTTTCAGAGGAAGAAGATTATTATTTATCCGTAGGATTAAATTCAGGAATCAAAGAATCTGATTTCCAAAGGAAAAAGCTTAATCTTGTCGTTGTTTTGGACATTTCTGGCTCAATGAGTTCCCCATTTAGCAAATATTATTATGACCAATTTGGACAGAGAACACCAATTGAAGTA
>CAZRHO010000086.1:0-4580 GCA_964599955.1 uncultured Methanosarcinales archaeon | reverse complement strand
AATTTATAGTTGAAAAGTACGAAAATCTTTGGAACAGGTTTTTAAAGATGAGTAAGGGTGAGTTTATTAAAGAAAACACCAAACTTGCTACTTTTTAGTAGTTTTTTTTGGGTAAGGTTTAAATAAACCATTGCATTTTAAAATTAAATGGTTAGTGATATTTCATTTAATGGCATGCCTGCTAAGGTTATTGATAGTTACAGAGTATCGGATAGAGTAAGTGATATACTCGGTGTTAATCCTAATTCTTTAATGGGAAAATTTGTTGCAGCCACTTTTAAGGGAGTCACTACAAAATATTCGGTTACGGATGAGAAAGGCAGATCATCTAGGCGAGAAGTATCTTGTCCTACTGAAGAGGATCCCGTTGGAGTTTTAATGCAAGATGCAATAGATCATCCAAGACCATTGAATGAAGCACAAGAAACGATGGCTGAATTCAGAGAGTTAATGTTCACCCCTGCTGGTTTAGAAGCAAATGGCGGTGAACCTGCTATACGTCAAATTCATTTAAATTTATTTAATGGACTAGCACATTGGTACGAAATTCAAGTAAGATATGCTAATGGAGAAAATGATTTTTCTATAATATTTTCTGATACAAAAAAGCATAGGAGAGAGATGCATTTAAATTCAAAACCAGGTAGTTTTAGAATGGAAAATACCTGTGATAATTTAAGAGGAACTGAAGAAAATCCGTTAAAACTAACAGTTTATGCAGAAGGAGCGAATCTTATTATGAGTAAGGCTCGATATGTTGCTGTTGATATACATGGAAATATTGATGGACCAGGGGGGTATACTTCTGAAGACAGTGAGTTTACTTTTCATGGCCCAGTTCCAGATCAATTTGGTGGTGGTTCTGAAAGAACAACTTTTAGGACATCTAGTTTAGATGGAATTGTTTCATTTGTAAGAGCCGTCCCTTTAAGTAATACTGTTGTATTAACAGAAAGAGGAGAAGATACAGTATTAAAAACTAAAGCTGACATTTTAAATGATCAGGTACATGAAAAACCGATCTTTCTATCTGAAGAGGAAATTACAGGTTTAGTTAAAGATATTTTAATTTCTGAAAGAGATTCAGTAAAAAGGTTTGAAGGTTATAATATTATACAAACCAGGGCTGAACGTGAAGCTACTTGGGGCCATCGTAATCGAGGAGAAGAGATACCACGTTTAATAAGAACAGACGGAATGTTGGAAGCAAGAGTTGATGAACTTATAGATGATTTACCATCAATTAAAAAAAGATTTACTATTCCCTTAGGCCATGGTGAAAGTGGGTTTAATAATTATAGATCAATATCTGTATTTCTTTATGGTTTTCTAACAGAATTAAATTATTCTTCAGAAAAAAGATTTCCAAAAGAAGCTCCCACATCCGATTTGGATTCAAAGCCTCCTGCCAAAAGATATATAACCCATACAATTGGCGATTTTGGACTTTCAGAAGAACAAGTGGGAATTTTAGGAGATATTTTGGATAGATATCAAGATAAGATTAATCCTGAGAAATCATCCTTGTATCAACGTGCCGTAGTTCAGCTTCTTAATGCTGCTATCCCTCATTTTATTAAGGGAAATCAAGAAGTTCAAGTAAGAGAAACAAGATTACCAGAGAGATTACATTTACTTTACGCAGAGAAATCATTAGAGGGATATGCGTGTGACCCAATACGAGTTCGTGGTTCACCTGGCGTATTATTTGCAGCTTACTCTGATGGATTACAAGCAACAGTAGAAGGAACTACAGGAGATTATGCTGGCGATGGAACAAGAAATTGTCACTTAACATTTGAACAAGATGTTGGCGATGATTTTGCGAGATTAGGTAAAGGTTCTACTTATGTTTTACACGGAAAAGTTGGAAAAAATCCAGGTAAATTCACAAGAGATTGTAGATTTAGAACATCAAACGAAGAAACATATGAAAAATTAATGGATTCTGTATCAACGAGATCTGGGAACACCGTAGAATTGATTTAGGCGGTTTCTCTAAGTTTCTAACTAAATAGTAACAACATTTATAAAGTTATTATGTAAATTCTATTGTATGACAGAACCACGTAGAGATGTACTAATGGATTTATGGCAATATGGAAAAGCTTTAGATTCATTCTTCGACACCATGCAATTTGAAAATCCTACTGAAATAGCAGGATTGGTTAGAGATTTGACTAGAGAATATGAGCTTACAAAACGTAATAAAACCGAATTTGCAGATGTTGCTGTTCGAACTTTTAAAGCGCAACAGATTGTAAAATATTTAGGGAATCGTTTTGGTGTTGATGATGATGGGATGATTCAAGACCCTCATGGATTGTATGGTTTAATTTTTAAAAATAAAAAGGTTCCACAATTATTGGAAGCAAGATCTTACGGGTTTTCTGTTGGTATTAGAAAGTTAAGATGGAGGCATAGTAATTATCTTGGTTTTGTGACGGATTCTTCTCCTTTTGATCTTCTAAAAAACCCCTTAGAAAAAACAATTAAAAAATTAGATAAAAATAAAAAAACTTCTTTATGGAGGTTAACTTTCTTAACCAAAGATGAACTTTACGATCCGGCAAGAATACAGCAATGGTTAACATCAGTTAAAGAAAGAGCAGAGCAAAATGATTATCGGCCTTCCACGGAAGTTGTTCCTGAAGAAACAATATATCACGAAATTAGACATATTATTGATAATATTTTAGGAATAGAAGGAGGATTACAAACTGATTTTCATTTTGTTGAAACGCAAGCTGATTTTTCTTGTTATAGGGGTAGAGGATTAGATAGGGATTATCAAACTCAATTGGCAACTATTGATTGGTGTATAAAAAGAGACGAGAAGTCCACTAGAAATTGGAATAGACACATATCTGAAGAAACACCTGGAAGTATCACTCATCAAAGGTTAGTTGAGAATAAAGAAATAGTGGAAAAATCTAAAAGAGAATTAGAACATAAAAAGGAAATGGCTCCTATAGATGTTCGAACTAATGCTCAACACATAAAACAATTTCATCCAAGAACATGGAAGGCTCTTTCTTACCTTGTTTCTTTATCACCTGATGAATATATGCGTCATCATCTCGAAGGAATGTTGGATAGACTTCCAGATAGAGATAAACTAATTACCTTGAAGGTATAACAATAATTGTGCGTTTGTTTATCATTGATTTTTCTCAGAGGGTATTTTTATAAAAAATCGCAGGTATTTCAAATCCAATAAACCCCCTTATTTTTATAGAAAAAGGTGCCTGAGATTTTAAAATCCCCCGTATATTTAAAAAATCCGAGGAATGTTTAAATAGAATAGTACCTTTATTACAGTCATGATATCTCATACAATAGATGATCTTATGGAAGTTAAGGCTGTTTTAGGGGGAATTTTCTTAGGTTGTTCCACAAGTGGACCCCTACTCTACACGCGTCTGAATAATTTAGTTGGAAAAAAAGTAAGTCAAGGCGCAATTCTAAGTGTAGTAATACAACTTGAAGAGCAAGGGGTTTTAACTTGCGATAAACAATATCAATTTACATATGACCCTTCACGTTTAGACTAATACATTAAATAACCTCCAAATAAGTAAGCGTTTGTTTATTCTGAATTCTGTCATGCACGATTATTTATACAAAAACGCACCTTTTTAACATGCTAAAAACGGGGGATTATTTGTAAATAAACCCCTTGAGAATTTTAAAATCCCCCGTATATTCAAAAAACTCGAGGTATGTTTAAGAATTAAATATAGTTATATGTATAGAAAAGTATATTAATGATAACTTTCTAATAAATTTTATGCCAACAATGCAACAAATTGAAGCTGATTTTGGAATAGTTGTTAATTTAGTTAAAGAAGCAAAGCAAGCAGTTGACTCTAAGGATGAATCTCTTGCTCGTAGCAAACTTGAAGAAGCTAACAAAAAAGCACGTAGAATTATTTGGCATGATCTTAGAAAAATAGATGAAAAAGAACTTCGTGCTCATTCAGTACATAGAATGACCATTATTCAGGCTGCGATTATAGAATCATTGCATGATATGACTAAGGCAAAAAAGTATTTTGCAGAAATTTGGCATGAATTTATAGAAGAGCACGAGGAAATTAAGGAAATAGAAAAAAACCCTACTGTTCAATCTGGGCAAGTAATTAACTCAGAAAAGGTTGTAGATGCATATAACGAATTTGTTAAAGAAGGAGTATTTGAAGCGGGTAGTGCTTCTGGATTTCTTGAAAAATTAGGGCTATCTGAAAATGAGGTTAAATCAAGTGGAGGACTGAAATCTTTAATGTTTTTAATTCCTGTAGGTGATAATTACTTCATCATTCCTAAACCAACTCAAAGAATGATGGGAACTGCAGCTCATAGATATACAAGATATTATAATTTTCTATCTAGTGAAAGTAGTGCTGCAGGAAGACCATTGAGATATTATACTTTGATAGAGGTTACTTATGTTCTTAAGAAAAACCTTGAACAGTTTAACTTTTCTTTAGATGATGTGTATATGCCTGATATTACTAAAGGAACATTACAATTTATCGAACAATAAAATAATTTCTGAAGATGAGGTGAATAAACCTCCC
>CAZRHO010000085.1:0-4631 GCA_964599955.1 uncultured Methanosarcinales archaeon | reverse complement strand
CATGTTGTCTTCCAATTTTCTTTAATATATCGTCATTAAATGATTCAGCACCTATACTTACTCTGTTTATGCCTAACTCTCTTGCTAAAATAATTTGATCCTTTTTTATCGTTTCTGGACTTCCCTCAAGAGTGTATTCGCCATCTCTTTCTAGTTTAAAATATCTCTGAACTGTTTGTAAAACTTGTTCAAGATCTAAATTTGAAAGTAGTGTAGGCGTACCTCCCCCAATATATATTGATTCCACTGGAATCTTTTCAATACCCAATCTAGAAGTAAGTAATGATGCTTCTCTTTCAATAAGTAGAGGATACGTTGTTACCCTTTCATCTTTCTCTGAACTTGCAGATCGTTCGTAGCTACAGTATGTACAAATGGAAGTACAGAAGGGAATATGTACATATAATGTATTTCTTCCAGTGACATCACTATATAGATCTAAGTCACTTGCTGGTTTTAGACTTTGTGTAGGTGGATATGTGACAATAATTTGAGATGTTTTAAATCCCATTTCTGGATTTTTAAATATACCTAAGTGATGTAAATTTTCTATTTTTTCTTGATCTTCCGTTGAAAGTTCCATCTTCTATCTACAAAACACTCTCAGAAACTACTTCTAGACAAAATATGTCAGAAGGTTATTAATTTTTACCTTATACATTTATTATTTTTTCAAAAGTTCGAACTTTTTAGAAATCTTATAGAAAGTAATGTTCTTAAACTTCATTTACTTAAAAAAGTAGAGAACTATACTAATTTATATCTTCCCCCACAAAGAAGCATATTATTTAAATACTATATTCCCACAACCTTTATATACACAAAAATGTTCTAATTAACGCTCAACCTTGAGACATAGCTAAGCCCTAGTGGCACTTTGACCTATACGACCAATCTCATGGATTCGGCCCCGAGAGGACAAAATTAAATATTGAGCTCCCCTCTTGGTTGAGTACTTTATTTCTTTGGTAATTTCTTGTTTAATTCTTTCAAAGTGAGGTATTTTTTCTCTTTTTTCTTGACAAATTTACTAATTAATACAGTCTGTTTTTTCTTACTAAGTTTTTTCAAGAACTCCGTGAAAGATAAAAATTTCTTAACAACCATAATTAAATAAAATAATAAAACAATATAAATAATTTACTGAAATAATTTAGGTAGTTCTAAATCCTTCCAAATTAAACCTTCTCTTAATTCCCTTTGATGAAAATCTTTATTGACCAAACCAACTAATTTTCCACGACGAAATAATTTTATTTTTTTCATTTGACCACCTCAATTATATCAAAGTCACGGTTGTTTATATATTGTCTTTAAGGTTGACCAGTGGTCCAGTGAGTAATTAATATCATAAGAAAAATCAAAGAAAAGGTCTTAAAGTAAATGAAATGTATCTAGTTTAGGGATCTCACCATTACAATAAGGACAAGTCCTAGGCATCTTACGAAAAGGATCATACTTAAAACTAAATTTACACTTTAAACAAGTACAATTAATCTGATTAGTCCCAGGAACTTTACTAAATTTAACTGTTTTTGGCTCTTGCTCTTTCATTCGAGATAATTTATCTAAATATTCATCTTCTTTATCCCAACCAACAGGTTTAATTATTTCTACTTTTTCTTCAGATTTTTTCTTTAATTCCGCAGTTCTTCCAGAAAAACAAGCAGGACAAACAACCATTTTAAATTTATAATGTAATCTAAACTGATCAGCTGGTGAAAAACCATTACAATTTTTACATTTAGCTTGTGGAGAAGCCATAACAAAAAGTTAAACTTACGCCTTTTTTATAGTTTGTTATTACTGAATAGATATTTATCTTTAGTAGTAATAAAAAAGATTTAAAAACATTAAAGAATTCTTTTATAACAAAAATAAATCCAACGGGATGTAAAGTTAAAAAGACAAATCACAAAAAAATCAATTTACCCTATGGCTAAAAAAAAAAAGAGAAATAATAATTCTAAAATAAAGTTATCTTCTGAAGATAAAGAAGATCTACGTTTCATGAAAAAAAGCACAAAGATAGGAAATAAAACTCATCATAAAATACACAAATATTTTCATACTCACATTGACAATTATGCTTCTACTCACGGAAGATGGTTAGAGGGGACATTGTTTTTTTTCAATTTTTTAGCTATAGTCTTATTTATAATTGATACTTATGATTTAACAGCAACGGCACAAAAAATACTTAGCACTTCTGAAATCATTCTAGTGAGCATTTTTATTATTGAATATTCAGTCAGAATGTGGGTAGCTAAAAATAAATTAAAACATGGGACTAACATTTACAGTATCATTGACCTTGTAGCGATTTTACCAATATTAGCTAATTTTGGAAATTTAGGTTTTTTCAGAATATTCAGAATTTTACGTTTATTTAGAATGTTAAGAGTATTAAGATTTCAAAGAATTTTCAAACAAAAAGATACCATGTTTGGCCAATTAACTGACACACAACTAGTTGTAATTAGGATTGCCTTAACAGTATTCACCATTATTTTTGTTTTCTCTGGTTTAATCTGGTTTGTTGAAAGTAAAATTAACCCTGATTACGGAACTATTTGGGACGCCATGTATTTCTCAGTTGTTACTTTATCAACAGTTGGTTATGGCGACGTAACACCAACTTCTTCCTGGGGGAAAATTATCAGTATTACTATGATACTCACAGGAATAGCATTGATTCCTTGGCAATTAGGTAAATTAATTAAGATCTTATTTATGAGTGCCACTAAGACCTTAATTAAATGTAAAAAATGTGGGTTACAAGAACATGACCAAGATTCTAGGTTTTGTAGATCATGTGGGAAAAAATTACCAAAACGTAAAAAAATTTTAGAAGAAGAATCGGCTTAATTAAAAATTATATTTTACCGATTTAATTTTATTTATTCTTTCTTTAATGTAATTATTTTTCAATAAATGTTCTATAAATTTATTCAATTTGGGATCCCTTACTTTAATTCTTGCCATAACTCTTCCATCCTTGTTAAAACAATCTTTGTTCTTCTTTTTAAAGTCTTTAACAAATTCTTTCATTTTTAGTTGTGGACCTTCTCTAACCTCATATTTAGCTAATTCTTCTTTTTCTAAAATAAAATAAAAATAAGCTTCTTTATTCTCTTGATTCCAATCCCAATTACTTTTTAGAAGAAGAAATTTACCCAGTTCTTTCTTGATTAAATTAAATACTTTCAACAATTTAGAACCAATTACATCCTCTTTTCCTTGCAAAGGTTTAATAGTTAGAAAAATTAATTTTTTATCGTTTGCTTCATCTTTAAGTTTTTGAAAAACTAATTCTTTCATTTCAAAGAAACTTTTATTTGGTTTTTTAAGATATGATTTAGCTAACCTTTTGAATGTTAAAACCTTGTTCATTGACAAAGCTGCAGCTGCATTTCTTTCTTTATCTACTGGGTCCACTATAATTAAGGGAGAATTTAATTTTGATTTGTTTATGTGAAACAAAGCCATTTTCTTCTCATAAAATTCTGAAAAATCAATTATTTCTTTATCTTTCCATTTTTTAGATGCTTGTAATAAACCTTCAAAAGACCCATAATTAATTGTTAGAATTTCCAAAACGTAACCACTAAATCCAGAAATATAAGATTCAGCACCATACAATTTATTTGCCCTACAAAACTGTTTAACTAACCGAATATCATCCTTAACTTTTTTACCAAATTTATTAACCCATTTTTCATGTAAAGGAGAAATATCAGTAATATTAATTGCTTGCTTAGCCACATTTATCTTCAAAATGGGTACTACCTCAAAACTTTTATTTTTATATGAAAATTTAAAATAATCTCTACTTCCATGAACACGACTAATTTTAAGCTTTGGAAAAGATTTTTTTAAGGATTTCTGTAAATAATCTGAAAGTTCATTCGATTTATCTTCATATTTATGATAATTATATTGTACAAAAATATCAATATCGTGATTTCCACTTAACCAAGTATCCTTAGCTCCACTTCCTCCCAAGATTGCTTTAGCATCAAC
This sequence comes from uncultured Methanosarcinales archaeon, assembly GCA_964599955.1. Lineage (GTDB taxonomy): Archaea > Nanobdellota > Nanobdellia > Woesearchaeales > GW2011-AR9 > CAZRHO01. Next base: position 608 of record CAZRHO010000085.1, on the reverse strand, counting down.
TAAATTCTTATTTATTTTTTTCAGAAATTCACCTATTATTAATTTAAACTTTTTTTTCTCTATAACACCTGGTTTTAATTCAGTCAATACTTCTTTCATAATAATCCAATATAGCTTATTTTATTATTAAACCTTTGGATTTATTGTTTGTTAATGGAAACTTTTATCAACTTTTAAAAAAACATAACAACGTGACAAAATATAAATTTTCAAATAAGTTTTATTTAGGAATAATATTAATTGTAGTTAGTTTTATTATTGGTAAAATTACCACTGCAACATTTATTATTTATTTTAATAATCAACTTTTGAAATGGATTTCATTAATTATTTACATACTTTCTTGGCCAATGTTAATCATAGGTATTTGGTGGCTCGGAGAAGAATATACTAAAATGATAAAGAAATATATGTCTTACAAATTTTATCATGAATCTGCTAAAAAAGGAGCAAGAAAAGTTATTTCCAAAACTAAAAATAAATCTCAAAAAATTAAACAAAAAGTTACACCCAAAATTAACCAAGTTAAAAATAAATTATCTAAAAGAAAAAAAATAGAAAGCGCCACCGCCCGGATTTGAACCGGGAATTCCCGAAGGAACTGGTTT
>CAZRHO010000084.1:0-4810 GCA_964599955.1 uncultured Methanosarcinales archaeon | reverse complement strand
GCTTGGCAGTTTTTTGCCAAGTACATCTTATGATTCTATTTTTATGAATAGGATCATTAACATAATTAGTTCCTTGCTGTTGATTTTTTTGAATTTTTCTTATTACTGGCATTTTTTAATTTTCACCTATATTATTGATTAATTGATAAAACTAAAGCTTTTACAAATTCATGCAACCTCTTGGAATCTTTCAGAACAAAATGTTCCCAAAATCGATTTGGTTTATTTCTAATATCCTTCACATCATCCTTATTTACAAAACCGTCCCCATTAAAATCGCCCAGTGGACAACCAGCTTTCGGTCCTACGTCTTGCACAGTTACATCGGCAGGAGTATTATCACACTGATCTTCTTTATTATCTAAACCATCCCCATCTATATCTAAATTACATCTATCGCTCTTACTATTCTCTGGAGAGGAACCATCTTCAAACAAACAATTTACGCCCTTAACCCTAGTAGATTCACAAGCTTTCTTACGACCATCATCAAGACCATGATTATATAATCTAACTTCAGGACATTGCCCAGGATCACTAGTGCAAGTATCTTCTTCAGGAGTATTTCCTTTAGTAAAAATACATTTTAAATCACCTAAACTAGCACTTTCACAAACCTGTTTTCTTTTATCACGATGTTCTTGTATTTCGTTATTATTATCAGGCAACACTAATTTTTGAATATTCACACAAGGTAAAGGTTGTAATAAAAATATAGAAGAAGGGGCTTTAGGTAAATTTTCTATTAACGGATTTACCGGCGTAGGTAAATCACCTATAGTAAATGCAACTACACTTATAGAAGCTAATAATACAAATATTACAACTAAACCTATTAATTTCTTATTCACCATCTTTTAATAGAGAGTAGTAAAATTTTATCGTTTATAAATTTACCGATAACATAACTACTTAATTTAATAAAAAAATAATTAGAAATAAATTTATTGTATGTCTTTTTTTCTTAAAAACAAAAACCAAACTGCAACTAAAGCCAGTAAAATTAAAATTACTCCAAAGATTAAAGTCATGGACATCCCTTCTTCCCCGTTAACACTTTCTACTTTCTCAGTTTTTTTAAGTTGTTCAGTTGTTGACCCTACTTTTTCATCCGATAAATAACTTTCTGAAACTTCTTTTGAAGTGCCAATTTTTCCAGGAGGCGGAACTAAACTGTTAACACCAACACAAGATTTAGATTCAACAGGTTTAGATACAGATAATGCATCAACACCGCAACTGTCTGAACGGCTACAAGTTCTAGTTTTTTTACCTGTTAAACATGAACTCCATTCAGTGCATAACCATTCCATTGAACAAGCTGTAACATCGCAAACTTGTTCCTGTTCAGATGTCAAATAATTAGGATCACATTCATTAAGATCCGTGCAAGATCTCTTTTGTTTACCGTCAGTGCAAGAACTCCAACTAGCACAATCCCAATTTTCATCACAATTTTCTTTTGGTAATTCAACTGTTGAAATGTCTAAATCTAATTCTGTAATTCCTCCCGTTTGGTAAGGGTAAGTTGTAACTTGATTTTCACCTAAGAAAAATTGTACAGTTGCACCGGCAGTTCCTTGGACACGTAAAATGTTTCCTTCATAACCATATTTACCTGTGCAAACTTTATCACAAGCAAGTTCAGTAACAGGAGTAACAATTTCATTACCTGTAATAACCAATTTGACAGAATCTATAACTGCAGAACCTTCATCCCAACTTACAGTACCATAAAACTGATGGTTATCTAAGTTAGGTACAGCTAAAACAGATAAAGATAAAATTACAGTTAATAAAGTTAAAATTATTATTTTAAAATTCATTCTACATACACCCAATAAACTTTTCCAGGTTCCATTTCCTGAACATCAACTTCATGATCTAAATCTTGTTTAACTAAAGTTATACTTCCAATAGATTTGAATGGAGGTACTTTAGGTTCCAAATCACTTACAGGTACAGATTCATACCCGCCAATTCCAACTAAGTTCCAACCTACATCTAAATTAGGAAGAGAATATAATATTGAATCTGCTGAAGGAGGTAAAAATTCATCATCTTCCTGGCAAACAGCTGAAAATTCAACAGGTTGAGCTTCATTCAATTTTAAAATGTAACCTTTATTAGGTTCAAGCGAATCAAAATCGTCAGGCACTCCTTCCATAGGCGTCCATTGTTCAACTCCTTGACCTGGATCGTGAGTTAAAATCTTTTCAATAAATTCTTCGTTAGTTTTTCCAATTATGTCAGCTACTCCTTCATCACCTGCAAGTCGGCAAGGTAAACTGAAAGATTGATATTCGGTAGTTGCTTTAAACAAATATCTTACAACAAATTCATTATCATCATTTTTCTTAATAGTCATAAAAGGAAAATTTTCTTCATCAAGAGCATAAATTATACCGCCGAGAGCTATGAAATATCTTTCAGTGGTAGTTTCAGCACCAACCGTAGCAGTAACATCTAATATGTGTGAACCTGACTGATCAGTTGACCATTTTAATTTCCCTGTTGCAAAACCTTCTCCGCTTACAGTAGTTGAAAATTCTTCAGGCGATAAAGGTAAACCGTCCATAGTTGCCGATAAAACTGGCGTAGCAAATTCACTTGTTACATTAAAGAAATATTCTTTTTCATCATCTAAAGCGAAAAATAAAAATTCTGAAATTTGTTTATTCATGTTTGAATCATACAATTCAAAATCAGCAGGTTCAGGAGATTGATAATTTAAGTTAGTCAACTTCAAATAACCTTCCTCTAAAGTAATTTTTAAATCTGCATCGTCGTCATTATCTAAATAAATTTTATCAGTTGATATATGGGAAGAATCTAATAAACCGAAAGAATAAGGATAATCTGGAGAACCCGCCATACCGCCGTCAAAACCACAATCTAACCCTTCACAAGTTTGAACCACCTTATATTTAATCATTTCTTCTTCATCAGGAGGAGTTAATTTTACAGTAAAAGCGGAAGGAACAGATCCATTTGATAAAGTTAAACTAAAATTAATAGACCCAATAGTTACATAATTAATAGTTTCTTCACCTAAAAGATCTAAATTTATTGCTTCAGGCGTAGGAGTTTCAATAGCTTTACCGATTATACCTCCAATAAAGTAACTGCCAATAATAACTAAAGCTAGTACTAAACTAGAGATTACAAGTCTCTGTTTTATTTGATTTGTAGTTAATTTTTTTCTTTTCATTTTTTAATTTTAATACTAGGCCACATGTGAGGTTCCCCAGGAGATTCTTCTTCTTGCTGATACCAAATTTCTGGACTTTCTAAAATGATTTCAATCTCATCACCGTTAGTTAATAAAATTTCTTGAGTTGTTCCCCAAGGAAGATCTGCCAAATAAACAGTCATATCCAGACCTTCTGGCATCTCAGGATCAACTATTGTTACCTTAACCAAGTTAGGCAATTCATTTTTCTCTTCAGTTAAATCAACCCCTACAAAATTAGCGCCCAACACTGCAATGATATAATCCTGATCTCCTAAAGAGGATTTAAAAGAATCATTACCTGTTAAATTAAATGCCTTACTTGACAATAATCTTGATCTTGAAGCAGTTAAAGTTAAATCAATATTATAATCTTCATCCATTATTTCATTTACATCTAACAATTTTTCACCATACTTGAAAGTTCCACTTTCTAACTCATCTATCTCTTTAACTCCAGCTAAAGAAGATTGTTGATTAGTAGGAACGTGAGATAAATAAAGATCTCTCGGTTTATTATCACTATTTTTCTTACCTAACAACTGGAAAATATTATCTTCCCAAACGTAAGCATAAGATTTCTTAGCTTCAACATTCTGTGTAAGTTCTATCCAATCTAAATCGAAAGGATCATTCAAAGCTAATTCCCTTACTTTATGTATACTAACTTCTTTTTTACCATCATTATTTCTTCCATGGTACCATAAATAAAGAAGAGAATTGAAAGTCCATCCATCATTGTTTACTTTCTCTAATGTATCTTCATAATTTAAAATTTTTAAAGGAACATTATAAGACAAAAACATTGGCAAAGACTTATTTAACTTAATTTGTTGAATTTGTTGATCAACACTACCACTAGCACCAACTAATACAAATTTATTTTTTCCAGCAGAACCGATAGTGTCAGCTATTTTAAAAGTTAATGGACCTTCACCTGGAAATTTATATTCAACACTATTATCGTTTGTTAACAATTGAGAATAAGTCTCATCATCAAGAATTAAACTCTGTAAAATATTTTCAGTGGTAGATTTAACAGAAAGTATTCCTTGTAATTCATTAATCTCAACAACTATCCGATCATTACTTTCAGGGATGATAAAAATAACTCTTGATTTAGAATTGTCAACAATTTTTTCATAAGATACGGAGTTATCTAAGTTAGTTAACCTAATTCCTTCCTTAGTGAAAAACTCTTCAACGCCAGGTTCAGCCACAGTATAACTTAACAAATAATTCATATCTTCAGTACCTAAAGCAATAGGGTTACCTGATTTGAAAGTATCAATGAAATCATCATTATAAATTAAAGGCCTTTCTACGTCCTTCTCTTTAATATCTAAATATTTGTAAACTGCAACTGTTTTAATGTAATCTCCACCGATAACTTGCGCATCAAAATAATGGAACAATGCACATTCAGAATTTGCACCATCACCGGCCATTAAACCACAATTTTCCACACTAGGTTCGGCCTGCGTACCGCCAACTACAACTGCGTCAGTTAAATCTTCACTAACTTTAGTTAAATATAAATTACCATTCCCATCATCATTACCCTCGGGAACTATGCTA
>CAZRHO010000083.1:0-4811 GCA_964599955.1 uncultured Methanosarcinales archaeon | reverse complement strand
AAGAAGCTGAAAAGAAAAAGAAAGCTGAAAAAAAGAAAGAAAAAGAAGATAAAGAAAAAATAACTGACTCGGTTGAAGATAAGATCGAGAAAAGCGAAAAGGAAAAAAAGCAACAAAAAGAAATTGCTCAAAAAGTAATCACTAAAAAACAATAATATTTACAACGAAGATGAAAAATAAAAAACGATTAGCAGCAAGGATAATGAAAACTTCTTTAGCTAAAATTAAGTTTTCCTCGGAGGCCCTAGATGATATTAAGAAAGCAATTACTCGCTCCGATTTAAGAGGTTTAATTGCAGTTAAAAAGATCACTAAAAGCGGAGTCAATAGTCAATCAAGGGTTAGGGCTAGAAAGATAGCTAGTCAAAAGAGTAAAGGTCGTAGAAAAGGTAAAGGGAGTAAAAAAGGTGGAAAGCATTCAGTTATCAAAAGGAAAGAAAAATGGATGACTAAAGTAAGGGCACAAAGGTCTTTTTTGAAAATGTTAAAAGAAGATGGAAAATTATCCACTCAAAATTATCGTTCTTTATATTCAAAGAGTAAAGGTGGTTACTTTAGAAACAAAAGACACATCAAGTTGTATATTACTGAACATCATTTAATTGAGGGAAAAAAATAAATTAAGATTCAATGTTAAAATAAAATGGCAACAAGAAAACCAAAACCAGTGCGGTACAGAAGAAAACGTGAAGGTAAAACTAATTATAATAAAAGATTGAAAACTTTATTATCGCGTAAATCTCGTTTAGTAGTTAGGATAACTAATCAGAAATTAATTGGTCAAATTGTTAATTTTACTGCTAAAGGAGATAAAGTTGAGATCGCTATTGATTCTTATTCTTTAAAGAGATTAGGTTGGAATTATTCTGGAAAGAATTTGCCTGCCGCTTATTTAACGGGCTTATCATTGGGTAAAAAAGCATTGTCCGCGGGAATAAAAGAAGCAATTTTAGATACAGGTTTAGTTTCCCCATTAATCAAAAGTAAAATTTATGCATTTTTGAAAGGAGCTATCGATGCAGGATTAAATGTAGTTCACAGTGATAAGATCTTCCCTAGTGAAGAAAGAATAAGTGGTCAACATGTCCAAGATTATGCAGCTCAATTGAAAGAGAAGGATTCTGTTGCTTATGAAAAACAGTTTGCGCAATATTTAAAAAATAAAGCTTTACCTGAGAAGATGGTTGAAGTATTTAATAAAGTTAAAAATCAAATAATGTCTTAATTATAGGAAAATAAAACATGGTAAAAGAAAAAAACTCAAGACAAAAAAAGGAAAGAAGAGCACCAAGGAGAGATGCACCCCAAATAGAACAGAAACCCTGGGAACCATTAACTAATCTTGGAAAGTTAGTAAATAGCGGAGAAATAACTGATATCGATAAAGTTTTTGATAGTGGTTATGTAATTCATGAACCGGAAATTGTCGATTCTCTTTTACCTGATTTAGAAGAAGATTTATTATTAATTGGTCAAGCTAAAGGTAAATTTGGCGGTGGTCAAAGAAGGATTTTTCGTCAAACTCAAAAGAAGACCAGAGAAGGTAATAGAATTCAATTTATGACTTGTGCAGTTGTTGGTAACAAAAATGGTTATGTGGGTGTTGCAACTGGTAAAAGTAAAGAGACTGTGCCTGCTCGTGATAAAGCTAAAAGAAAGGCTCGTTTAAATTTAATGAGAATTAGACGTGGTTCTGGTAGTTGGGAATCAGGATCAAAAGAGCCTCATTCAATACCATTTGCTGTTGAAGGTAAATGTGGTTCGGTTAGAATTACTTTGATGCCTGCACCTAGAGGTAAGGGATTATGCATCGAAAAAGAATGTGCTAAGATTTTAGAAATGGCTGGAATTAAAGATATTTGGAGTAAGACTAAAGGTCAGACTAAAACTAAATTAAATATGATTAGTGCTTTAATGGATGCTTTGAGAAAATTATCAGAACAGAAGGTTAGGCCTATAGATGTACAGAATTTAGGAGTAGTCGAAGGTAAATTAAAAGGAACAGATCATGAGGAAATTATCCCTGTAGTGGAAGAATCTACTGAAAATATAATTGAACCCGTGGCTGAATCAAAAAATGAAGAGATAAAAGTAAAATCATAAAAATGTCAGAAGCAGAAATTAAACAAGTTGAAAAAGAAGTTAAGGTTGAGAAGAAAGTTTCAGCTAAAAATGGTAATGATAAAGTAGCCGTAGTTTTGGTTCGCGGTATGGTTAATATGAATGACGGGATTAAGAAAACTTTAGCTTTATTAAATTTAACTAGGAAAAATAATTGTGTAGTAATTACAGATAATCCTGTTAACATGGGAATGGTTAAGAAAGTTAAAGACTATGTCACTTGGGGATCAGTCTCTGAAGAAACTTTTAAAGAATTAGTTAATAAAAGGGGAAAAGAAAAAACAACTAGATTAACCGATTCAAAGAAAAAATATTCCTATAATGCTTTAGAAATAAATGGCAAGAAATATAGTCCTACATTTCCGCTAAATCCGCCAAAGAAAGGTTTTGGTCGTAAAGGTATTAAGGTAGCTTTTAAAGTGGGCGGTGCTTTAGGTGACCGTGGAGAAAAAATTAATGATTTAATTAAACGTATGATTTAAGATGACAGCTAGCAGAAGAAAAAAAGTAAACAAGTACCGAGCACATACAACTCACGGTGGCGGTAGTCGTAAGAAGAGAAGAGGCGCAGGTAGTCGAGGAGGAAGAGGAAATGCCGGTACTGGTAAAAGGGCTAGTCATAAAAAAGCAGGAAGAATAACTATTTTTGGTAAGAAAGGTTTTCTTCCTAGAAGAAATTCTTCGACAACTAAAACTGTGAATTTAAATTATTTTACCTCAAATAAGATTAAACAATTAGTTAGTCAAGGTAAAGTGGCTGAACAATCTGGTTATTATACTGTTGATTTAAGTAAATTAGGTTTCAATAAATTATTAGGCGCAGGTGATATTGGCCTTAAATTAAAGATAATTGCACAAGAAGTTAGCGCTAAAGCGGCTGAGAAAATTAAGCTGGCTGGTGGAGAGGTTGTTTCTCAAGAATCTGAACCTATGGTTGAAGAAATGGCATCAAGTAACAATAAAAATAAAGTATCTCAAGAATAACTCATATAAATTAGTGGTTTATAATTGAGTTAAATTTAATAAGATGGGTGTTTATTTAATTTTAAAAATTTAATTAATAAAAATGGCTTTCCTAGACGATATCTTAAGTAATTTACCTGAAGTAAGGGGTCCAAAACAAAAAAGATTACCTTTTAAAGAGAAACTTAAATGGACATTAATCGTTTTAATTCTTTTTTATGTAATGGGGATGGTCCCTTTATTTGGTTTAGGAGAAAATGCCTTACAACAATTTGAATTTTTATCTATTATTTTAGGGGCTTCTTTTGGAAGTATTATTTCATTAGGAATTGGCCCTTTAGTTACCGCATCTATTGTTTTACAATTACTTACGGGAACTGGAATCTTAAATTTAGATATGACTTCTACCGAAGGTAGGAAACGTTTTCAAGGTTTACAGAAAATCAGTTCTATTTTCTTTGTAGTTTTAGAAGGAGCAATTTATGTTTTAATGGGTGGATTAGCACCATCTGCCATAGGTACAGAACTAGGGAATAATGTAATCATGACTCAAGGTTTGTTTTTTCAATTTGAAATGATATTAATTTTTCAATTAATTTTGGGTGGAATTTTAATTATGTTTATGGATGAGGTTATTAGTAAATGGGGTTTTGGTTCAGGTATAAGTTTATTTATTGCTGCAGGGGTTTCACAGCAAATTTTTATTAGGGCGCTTAATTTTTTACCTTCACCAAACAACCCTGATGTGGCTGCAGGAGCTATTCCTGCTCTATTTCAATTTTTAGCTCAAGGAAGAGGACAAGATGCAGGTTTAATGTTAGCGGGATTGCTATCAACTATCTTTGTATTTGCAATTTGTGTTTATGGACAAGCAATGAAAGTTGAGATACCTCTATCTTTTGGCAGAGTTCGTGGTTATGGGATGAGGTGGCCATTAAACTTTTTTTATACATCAAATATCCCGGTTATTTTAGTTGCTGCATTAATGGCTAACATTCAGTTATTTGCTCGTTTATTAGAAAATTGGGGGCATCCTTTGTTGGGAACTTTTGCAGGACAATCTCCGGCAAGCGGAGTAGTTTATTGGTTAAGCCCACCAAATATTTTAGAAGCCGTAATTAATAGTAGCCTTACTTTTACAATGATTGGCCAAGCATTTGCTTATATCCTAGTTTTTATGATTGGATCTACAATTTTTAGTATTTTTTGGATGCAGACAGCTAATATGGATGCTAAATCTCAGGCAAAACAAATTATGTCTTCAGGGTTACAAATATCTGGCTTTAGAAGAGATGAAAGAGTTTTAGAAAAGATATTAGAAAGATATATTTGGCCGTTAACTGTTGTTGGTGGTGCTGCCGTTGGTTTATTAGCAGCTTTGGCAGACCTTACAGGTGCCTTGTCAAATGGGACAGGTATTTTGTTGGCAGTGATGATAGTTTACAAATTATATGAAGAAATTGCTAAACAACATATGATGGATATGCATCCAGCAATGCGTAAATTTATGGAGTGAAATAAATAATAAATTAAAAATGGCATTTTTAGACCCAGTATTGAATCCAATCATGCAACCTTTGTTAAATTCAAGTCCTCTTTTAGGGATATTAATTTTAGCTTTTATTATTACTTTATTAATTACATTGTCTTACAAATTTTTTACTGATCAAGGTGAAATGAAGAGATTGAAAGAGAAACAGAAAGACTTTCAAAAGAGAATGAAAGAG
>CAZRHO010000082.1:0-4819 GCA_964599955.1 uncultured Methanosarcinales archaeon | reverse complement strand
CTGATTAGATCCTTCTTCATTAATAGTTTCTTCTTCTAATTTTTCCTGAACTTCAATTGGTTTCTTTTTTATACCTAATAATTCATTCAGTTTATTTTCAACTGTAATTCTTACTTTCTCTTGCATATCTTTATCAATTAATTTTTCATCTAATTTCAAAAGTTGATCTCCATCTTTCCGAGGGATGATATGGATCATAAAATGTTGAGCTCTTTGACCTGCTACTAAACCGTTAGATACAAAGATGTTAGTTCCAGAAGCCCCAATACTTCTTAACATCCGTTGGGAGATATTACGGGCAATTACATTAAGATGCCCCAAAATATTATCTGGCAATTGTGGCATAATCGTATAATGTTCTTTAGGTATTAATAGAACATGACCTTTAGTAGATGGATTAATATCAAGAATAGCAATAGATAAATCGTCCTCATAAATCTTTTTAGAAGGAACTTTACCTGAAATGATTTGACAAAAAATACATTGTTGTTTTTGTAACTCAGCAATTTCATCAGGAGTCATAGTACTTAACTTTTCTTCCCACTCCTTTCTTTGTTCCTCAGTCATTTCAGTCATAGTTTAAAGTACTTTTTTATGTTATATAAAGATTATTGTAAGATAGTTAAAAATTTAAGAATAAAAATCTCTTTTTTAAGATTAAAATTTATCTACAAGAACTCTTGTACATTTCTAAAATGTAATTTAGCAAATTCACTCATATCTAATCTTTTATCTTTTATATTTTGTAAAGCTTCTTTAACATGAGTACTGCCTTTAGGTAAAGTAAACCCTGCTTCACAACTTAAGTAACCTAATTGTTTAAGAGCAGTTGCTCTTGCTAAAACTGAAGCTGCAGCCACTTCCACAAATTTAGATTCAGCTTTAGTTTCTTGAATATCTCCTACATTACATCCAGGGTATTGGTCAACAACATGTTTACCATTACCTAAATATTTAGCACAATCCGAATGTAATTTATTTAATAATCCAGTACAACCAGTATAACGATTGTACTCTTCTGGTAAAACACTTTTAATTTCACAAGGAGCAGTTTTTTTAATCAAATCAGCCATTACTTTTATTTCTTCATCTTTTAACTTTTTACTATCTGCTACACCTAAATCAATTAATTTCTCCCTAATTGCATCATCTGCTTTTACTGCTGCTACTACTAAACCGCCAAAAGTATCTCCTTTCAAGCTTTCATCACTACCAATCATCCAACCATTTTCTCTACGAAATTTTTCTGGTTTAATTTCATTGCCAAAACCTAATGCTCTAATTTCTTTAGCAACTTCCGCTACGTTTTCTAATTTCCCTTGTAAAAATAGTTTTCCAGAATTATAATGGATTAAAGTAACCCCTGATTTAGAACATCTAACATTTTCATAAACTGTCTTTGGTTCTAATTTACAAAAACCCTTGGGAACTAATCTTTCTACATCTTCTTTTTTAACTTTCTCAAAAACAACCATTATTACTTATAATTTATTAACGTTTAAAAACTTAACCACTAACAAATTTGTAAATTTTATCAAAAACTTGCATTTTCTTACTGTCTGCAATTAAAACATGAATAGAATCCTTAACCCAAAATATCTCCTTATCCTTAGATTTAACTTTATTATAAACAAAATTAACACTATCTTTAGAAACAATATCATCGTTAGTAGATTGAATTATTAAAACTTTCTTAGTAATATTACTTAAACAATCTTTAGATAAATTAACAGATTTTTGTAACTCAATTAAAGAATTCAAAGGAATTTGTTGATAAGAAATCCTCTTTGTTTTTCGATAAATATCTTTTACTTTTTTAGTAGGTCTTTTCCTTTGAAATAATTTAAATTGGCGAAAAACATGCAGTAAACTTTTACGTACGTTATGATGTTTAAAAATAAATGGAGCGGCTAGACTAACAATACCTTTTATTTTATCACTTTTATTGGAATTTAAGAAAGCTAAATTTCCGCCAAATGAATTCCCTACAAGGTAAATCTCATCACAACTTTTTTCTAACTTTTTAATTGCATTTTTAACATCAATTGTCCAGTCTCGAGATTTTACTTTTAACAATTGCCTTGGGTTCGTACCATGGCCAGAAAGTAAAGGTACATTGATGCTGATCCCCTTTTTGTTCAAATAATGTCCTAATTCTTTCATCTCATTTGAAGTAGCAGTAAAACCATGAATCAAAATTACACCTAATTTCTTCTTGCCATCTAAAGAGAATGGTTCAGCCCCAGGTATAAGTGGGTCTTTTTTCCCATACTTTAATTTTCTTTTTATTAAAAATAAGTTCAAATTTTTATAAGCAGCTAAGATAGCCATTATACCTAAAAAATAATCTATCATAAATCAAGTAAAAAAGAAGTAATTTAAATTAATTTCCTAACAAATTTTTGATTTTCTAAAAATCAGATAAACTTTTCTGTTCCTTCTTATCTTCAACCTTAATATAAGATTTCCATTTCTTCCTAAATAAATGTGGAAATTTATCATGATATTTCTCTAAGAATTCTTGAGTTTTAGGGTCACTCATATATCCAGAACCAAAATTTATGCCAATTTCATTTTTCTGGCTTTCAATCCAACGGTCTCTAATAACTTTAGCTATTACTGAAGCTGCAGCAACAACAATATAATTAAGGTCTGCCTTATGTTCAACTAATAATTCAGCATTATTTCTAACACCTTCACTTAACTTGTTAGCAAGATAATCTTTATAAGAAGATAAATTAATACTTGGACAATCTATGATTATTTTATCTGGGTTTAATTGAGAAACTAACCTAGCTGAAGTCTCAGCTTCTAACCAATTCAAATTAGTGTTGACATCAGTTAAAGATAAATCAATTGCATCCGGTTCAATAACTTCGATTCTAAAATCATGAACCATTTCTTTAATTCTTTCAAATAAATCTTCCCTTACTTGATGACTCAATAGCTTACTATCTTTTACACCCATCCATTCCAATTTCTTTTGATCTTCTTCTTTAATCGCTAACGCCACCATTACTAGCGGGCCAAGAACTGGACCTCTTCCTGCTTCATCAACGCCAACTATAATTTTTGATTGATCTACCATTTTTTAAAATTTTAATTTTTAACATTCATTGGAACGAATAAAGTAATATAATAAAAATAATTTAAAAATTTATAGAAAAAATTACAAACCAAAAGCATTAGTAAATTCACGCATCCTTCTAAATTCAGCTAAAAAACCAATACCTTTGTCAGTTAAGACTACAGTTTTAGTACTTTTCTTTTTCTTACGTGAAAATTCTTCTTCAATCATTACCAATTCTTTCTCAATTAATTCTTCTAAATAATTGTTAAGTAATTTATGAGACAAATTAGATTTATACATTAAATGGGTTGGCTTAATTTTTCCACCTTTATTCTGGATTGCTAAAAGAATGTCAAATATTAATTCTAACCTTGATCTTCTTGCCGCCATCTTATTTAACCCTCGTTACTCTATGATAAGTATGTAATAAAAATAACAAACCAATTAAAACCAAAGCTTCTCCAAAAACATAAAGCACATTTGATACTGAAACAAAAACAAAGTTAATATTTCCCAACAAAATTAAAAGGAAAGCCAACATAACTCTGTAAGCATTACCGTTACGGTTAGTGTTTAAATAATTTTTATAATAATTTAATACTACTAAAGCTAGCAACACAACACTAGTTAAATAAAATACCACAAATTTGAAATTACTAATTACTGAAATTAATAATACTAAATAAACAAATAAGGCAATTTGTGTTACTTCATGTAATTTTCTTAACCTTTCTCGTGACTTCTGTGAAATTAAAAAGATTAGTAACAACCCACCTAACATTGAAGCCATCTGCATAAAAAATGCTCCACGATAAAACAAATCAGCAAATTTTAATTTAGGACCAACTGCCGGCGCCAAAGCTACAAGTACTGAATCCCTTATAGGTGCATAATATAACACTGAACTAGTAAAAGCCTTGAAAGCCAAACTAATTGATATTAATAAGAAAGCTATCGAAAAATAACAGTATTTGTTGTCTTGATTAACTTTATAGATTTTCCAAGTATAACCTGCAATAAATAAAGCGATGATTAAACTAACAATATTGAAAACTAAATCAATTCCATTGAACCATCCTGGTGTAAAAAACAAACGAAACATGAATAAAAACCCCCTGCTATTCTCTTATCATTGTGTACTTGATAGTAACAAATGACCTTGTCCATTTAAAAAACTTGTGGTTATAACTTCAGAATAAGCTTCTTGATGAACTATTCAACTCATTTATATACCATTATGAGATACTATTAATTATAATCATTTATACCTCAAACATTTGAAACACACAAACTTAAAAACCTCTTTGAAACAAACACCTTCTTGCCGGGCCAGGATTTTTTGGCCCGGTTTTTATTTTTTAAAAAATTAATCGAAGGGTACACCGCTCCATAAAGTAAAATCTTCTGAAGGCACATAAGAACCAATCACGAAATAAGGTGGCTGATTTTGCCCAAAATGACCATAACCAACACTCCCCCACGATTTAGGCGCCAACCCTGACCCTTTCCCATAAACAGGTAAATCTAAATCCTTCCAAGTTTTCATGACGGAATGAAAACCGCTCACATCAGTAGTATAATCTGCACCAGGTTCGACTATTAATTCTCCTTTGTAACCATTATCTTTCAGAATTTTTAACATCTTCTTAATAGGGGTATTTCCTTCTCCGGGAGCTAAATGATCATCATGATATCCATAATTATCATCAATATGAACATGACCAATCATCTTTTTCTTAACCATATCTT
>CAZRHO010000081.1:0-5030 GCA_964599955.1 uncultured Methanosarcinales archaeon | reverse complement strand
ACTTGTAAATTGTTAGCAATTAATTGTGGGTCGACACCTAATTTCAAGTTTAGATTAATACTATTAAGTAAAGCTTGCATGGTTGTTTTTTGAATTGGCGTTGGATAATCCATGTTAATTTCAATCTTATTTAAGGTATCATTGACATCCATCACTCCAGTAAAAACAACTTTCTTTGGACCTAATTTAATCTGTTTCTTCATGTGCACGATAACTTTCTCATTACCAACTTGTGCCGTTTCTTTAGCACTTTCACTTAATAGTTTCTTTAGAACTGGGTTATCTTCTAAAGTTGCATTAAGTGGTTGTGATAATTTACAACCGTCCCTGTAAAGAGCAACACATTTTATCATCATTGTCCATGCATCATAGTAGGCTTTCTTAATTTGTTCAACTGACCAATCTTGAGGCATGTTTACGGTTTTAGAAATTGCACCAGAGATGAAAGGTTGAGTTGCTGCTAACATTTTTAAATGCCCATAAGGGTGGATATATCTGGTTCCTTTCTTACCGCATTTATTAGCGCAATCAAAAACATTGTAATGTTCTTCCCTTAAATGTGGTGCTCCTTCTAAGGTCATTGTTCCACAGATGTAATTATTAGCTTCTTCAATTTCTTGTTCTGAGAAATTTAATGCAGCTAAAAAATCTTGTTGGCCGTTATTAGTAACCTTGTTAAAATATTCTTCACCTAAAGTCCATTGATTGAATTGATGTCTAATATCCATGGAGTTACCTAACTCTTTAGATATTGTAGAAATTTGTTCTTCATTAAGTCCTTTTGCTAACAAAGATTCTTTGTTAATATTTGGACTTCCTTCAAAGTTTGCTTTACCTAAACAATAGTCAATTATGTTTTCAATTTGCCCTTCACTATAACCCAACTTTTTCAAAGCTTTAGGAACACTTTGGTTAACAATTTTAAAGAAACCTCCTCCTGCAAGTTTTTTATATTTGACTAAAGCATAGTCAGGTTCAACACCGGTAGTATCACAATCCATTACTAAACCAATTGTGCCCGTTGGTGCAATTACTGTGGTTTGAGCATTTCTATAACCATGTAATTCTCCCATTTCTAAGGCTTTATCCCAAGCATTGTGAGCTGCTTGTAATAAATTAGGTGGACATAATTCTTGATTAATCGCTTGTGGTTTAATTGATAAACCTTGATAATTGTCGTTGTTATAAGCTGCACAACGGTGGTTTTTGATAACTCTTAACATTTCTTCTTTATTATGTTCATAGCGTTCAAATGAACCTAATACTTTAGCTAATTCAGCCGACGTAGCATAAGCATCACCAGTCATGATTGCAGAGATAGATCCAGCTATAGTTCTTCCTTTATCGCTATCGTAAGGAATTCCTTCTAACATTAATAAAGTCCCTAAATTGGCAAAACCTAATCCTAAAGTTCTATATTGGAAACTTCTTTCAGCTATTTTTTCTGAAGGGAAGTGGGCCATTAAAACTGATATTTCTAAAGCAATTGACCATAACCTAATTGCATGACGGTAACCGATAACGTCAAATGTACTTTCTTCTTCATTATAAAATTTAATTAAATTAATTGAAGCTAAATTACACGCAGTATCGTCTAGGAACATATATTCACTGCATGGATTACTACCATTAATTTTTCCATCATTTGGACAAGTATGCCATTCATTAATTAATGAGTCATATTGTAATCCTGGGTCAGCACTAGCCCAAGCACAGTAACCAATTTCGTCCCATAACTCTTGCGCAGGCATAGTTTCCATAACTGAACCATCCGTTCTAGCTTTTAATTCCCATTCGCCATTGTTATCTAATGCATTAAAAAAATCATTAGAAACTCTGACTGAATTGTTACTATTTTGTCCAGATACAGTTATGTATGCTTCTGATTCATAATGTGTATCAAATTCTTCAAGTGGTAAATCATAACCTTGTTTTGCCAAATCTAAAGCACGCATCATGTAATTTAATGGGATTTGGTGTGTATAAGCAACTTGTAAATGTTTTCTAACTTCATTATTTGTTAAAGGATTTTCTACACCTCTAGCTGCTTCAATCAATTTTGATAATTTACCTTTCAAGATTTTACTTCCTGCAACTAACCCTGCAACTTTTTCTTCTTCTCTAACTTTCCACCATATAAAATCTTTAATTTCTGGGTGATCAAGGTCAAGACAAACCATCTTTGCTGCTCTTCTTGTAGTTCCGCCTGATTTAATACTTCCAGCAGCTACGTCAAATATTTTTAAGAAACTCATTAAACCAGAACTTGTTCCTCCACCGGTTAAATGTTCTCCTTTACCTCTTACTTGTGAAAAATTACTTCCGGTTCCACTACCATATTTGAAGACTCTAGCTTCTCTAGTCAATAAACTAAAAATTCCATCTTCTCTAACTAAATCATCAGACACACTTTGAATAAAACAAGCATGAGGTTGAGATCTAGTATAAGCATCTTTTGAAAATTCTAACTTTTTTGTAATTGGATCTACATAACTGTGCCCTTGAGCAGGACCTGTTAAACCATAAGCCCAATTTAACCCAGTAGTAAACCATTGGGGACTGTTAGGTGCAGCGTATTGGCCCGTGATCATGTAAGCCATTTCTTCATAAAATATTTGTGCATCGGTTTCTGAAGCGAAATATCCATGTTTTTCTCCCCAATGACGCCAACAGCCAGCAATCCGATGAGCAACTTGTTTAATACTAGTTTCACTACCTGTGATTACTTTACCATTTTCATCTAATAATAATTCTCCACTTTCATTTTTTAATGGAACTCCAGCTTTCCTAAAATATTTTTGTGCAAGAATGTCGGTTGCAACTTGACTCCAACTGTTTGGAACTTCTACATCGTTCATTTCAAAAACTTTTGATCCATCTGGATTTTTAATTGTGGAAGATCTTTTTTCATAAGTATACCCTTCGAAAGGGTTCATTCCCTCTTTAGTAAAATAACGAGAGATTTGTAAACCTTCTTTTTCAACTATTACATTTTGATTTTCTGTTTCCATTTTTTATACACCTCTTTAAGCAATTAAATTTAATTCTTTTTCTAGTTCTTTTATGTCAGCAATTTCTTTGTAAACTGATGCAAATCTAAGATAAGCCATTTTATCATGTTTTTTCAATTCTTGCATGATGAATTTTGCAATAATTATACCTTTTATTGGGTTAGATTTTTTTCTTAGAATTTTTTGTTCAACATTCTTACTAAGTTCTAAAATTTTACTTTCTTCAACTTTTCCACAAGATTTTTCCATGCAAAGTTTAATTTTATTTGTATCAAAATTTTGGATGGAATTGTCTTTCTTGAGAACTTTAAGGTTGAATGTTGCTTTTTCATAAGTTGTAAATCTATTAGAACATTTCAGACATTCTCTTCTTCTTCTAAGAGAATCTTCAGAAATTCTACTTTCCAAAACTTTAGTTTCTTGATATGAACAAAATGGACAATACATCTAAACACCTCTTTTTTTGTTGGTTCTTTGATAACATCTAACTGTGGTTAAACACTAGATAGGTTCTTTTTAGTCAATTTCACCCTATATCTAGTGTCTGATAATATTTAGAAAAATTTATCCTTTAAATAGTTTTGACTTCTGTAGGATATGCTTTCAGAAAGAGATTAGGAAATTATCAAAACTTTTTAGAAATGATTGTTTGGTGTTTGTCTTTCAACCTTTTGTAACCAACCTTCTGGAGCTTCAACTTTACCTGTTTGAATATCCGTGATGAGCTGATACATTTTTTCAGTTATTGGTCCTACTTGGCCATCGCCTACTTGAATTTTTTCTCTTTGATCGGTGATATATTCACCAACAGGGGAAACAACTGCCGCTGTACCTAAACCCCCAGCTTCAACAATTTCTCCTGAATTAATTCCCCCTAAAAAATCTTTTACTAATATCTTTTCTTGTCTTACTTTATGTCCTAAACGTTCCTCCAAAGACAAGATTGATTTAGCAGTAATCGATTCTAGAATGTTTTCAGTGAATTCTGGGATGATGATTTCTTGATTGCTGGTAACATGATAATGGTTCATTGCTCCAGCTTCTTCAATGAATCTGTTAGTAGGGTCAAGGTAAAGAACTTGTTTTGCTCCTAGGTTTTTAGCAGCTCTTCCTGCTCTTAAAGATGCCCCATAATTTCCTCCTGTTTTAGCTTTACCAATTCCGCCAGTTGGAACTCTCTTAAATTTTGAAGTTAATAGTAATCTAATGGGGTTAAAACCTTCTGGGTAATATGGCCCACTAGGTGAAATAATAACTGAATAGATATATGATTCACTTTCTTTAACACCCAATGAAGAAGTTGTACCAAACATAAATGGCCTGATATATAATGATGCTTCTTTTTGTTTAGGGAACCATAATCTTTCAACATCTAATAATGAAGTTATAGCTTCTAATTGCATCTCTTCAGGTACTTTTGGCATGCACATAATTTCAGCTGATTGGTTGAACCTTTTGATATTTTGATCAATTCTGAAAGTATATAATTCTCCATCTGGATGTTCAAAAGCTTTAGCTCCTTCAAAGATTTCTTGCGCATAATGTAATACGTTTGCTTTTGGATGAATAGAATGATTTTCAATTTGGGTGATTTTTGCAGAATGCCATTCACCAAAATCATATTTCATGGTAAACATATGGTCAGTTTCCATAATTCCAAAAGAAATTGGTTTATCTGTTTGAAGTGGTTCGGTTCTTCTAGAATTTATTTTTAAGTCATACCTAATATCCATAATCTATTTTAGTGATAGGTTTTTTATAAAAATTGTTGGTTTTTAGTTAATCTTTTAAATAATAAGAATTTTTATGGTTTTATGTTAGAATTAATTTTATCTGCTTTATACTTCTTCCTACCAGCTTATTTTGCTAACATGGCGCCAGTTTTTGTGAAAAAATTAAATTTTTTAAATGATCCTGTCCATGAAAAATTATTTGGTAAGAATAAGACTTGGAGAGGTTTAGTAGTTGCTTCTATTACTGGTTTAATTGTTTTCTGGTTACAGAAAGTTGCTTACATGA
>CAZRHO010000080.1:0-5064 GCA_964599955.1 uncultured Methanosarcinales archaeon | reverse complement strand
TGTTAGCTTTAAAATGGTTCATCATGATCGCTTGTGCTTCATCATCTAAATTATGCCCAGTAACTATTTTTGTAGCGCCATATTTCCTAGAATATTTATTTAGAAGGTAACGTCTCCATACACCGCAAACATTACATGGTTTCTTTTTAGTACCTTTATTAATAATAGGATAAGCTTCATCTAAGGTTTTACCAAACTCTTCCTTATTACTAGTATGATATAATTTTACTTTAAGATTTTCACAGAATAATTCTAAATCTTTGATAGTTTTCGCTCGATAATTTTTTATTCCTTCATCAATAACTAAGGCAAATAAGTTTTCTGTAGGAATGTTATATTTCTCTAAATATTTTTTAGTTAAATAAAGGACAGTTAAAGAATCTTTTCCACCGGAAGTGGCGATACATAACTTATCATTTCTGTCAATTAACCTAAATTTGTTAATTGTTTTGAAAACTTTTTGTTCAAAATAATTTATGAAATGGTTTTTACATAAGGAACCATGTTGTAAAGTAATCACTGCTTTAGATTTACAATTTATACAAGAAACCATTTTAACCGCCAGAAATCACATTAAGTAATTCTAAACAGTCATTATCAGATAACTTTTCATCTTCGGTAACTACTTCTTCATTTTTGGTTACTAAAACAGTTTCAGGATTAACATTTAATTGTTTTAGTAAATCATTAACAGTAGTCCCAGAAAATTCAATTTTCTTTTTAGTTTGTTCTCTTTCAAAATATACTTCAATGTTCATTCTTTTCCTCCCTTCCTTCTTTAAATAAGCCGAAAGTTTGTGAATAAAGTTAATTTTCCATTGTTTTTTATAAATTTTTATCTAATTAGTGGTAAATTATTTATAGTTTAAATTAATTTTTTATTTCCAATGGGAAATTATTTACTATTAAACAAATCAACAGAACTATCAGATCTTAGCAAAAAACTAGGTTTTTCTAAAACTTTTTTCTTAGGTGAAGAAATAATTGTTGTTAAAGGAAAAAATAAAAAGGAATTATTAAGAGAGATTGAAAAAAATAAAGGTAAAATAATAATTTACAAACCTCATTCAGAAGAGATGTTACGTTTCTCTTTAGAAAAAACTAAAGTTAATATTATTTATGGTTTTGAAGATATTAACCCTAAAGACAGTTTACATTATGTACGTGGAGGGTTAGATCAAGTTACTTGCAAAATTGCTGCGCAAAATGATAAAAAGATAGGTTTTAGTTTTTCTGAAATTTTAAACAGTAAAGATAGAGGGAGATTGATGGCCCGCATGCGTTTAAATTTAAAGTTATGTAAAAAGTATAAAGTTGATGTTATTTTTAGTAATTTTTCTGTAAGTAAGATGGAAATGCGTTCTAAGAAAGATTTAGATGTTTTTAGAAGAGTTATAGAGAAAAAATGAATTTATGATTTTTTAATTTAACATATAAAAAAAGAATCATTTACAATAAAAAGAAGTAATAAAATCAATAGCTTCTTCATTTTCTGGTTTTACACTTTTATAATAATTTAATTTATATAATTCTTCATTCTTCTGACAAGAAATCCACCCAATTATATTTTTAAATTTCACTGTATCTTCAGTACATGCACCAAAACCATACCTGTCACTGACATAAATTATTGCAAGGTTATAATTAACATTATCTATTTTTTTATCAATAAATTTAGGTTTAAATTTTTCATCACAATTAATAGTATTTGAGATTTCTCCAGGATAGGCAGAGGAAGAATCAGAATAAGCAGATTCAATTGAAATAAATTGTTTATTTATTAAATCTTTTTTAGATTCTTTACTTAACCCTGTGTATTTTTCAATTTTTAACTTTTCATTTTTATTTAAGAAGATATAATCTTCTTGAATTTTTAAGTCTACTTTTTCTTTAAATTCAAATTCAAAAAGTTTTTCTGAACCTATATTTAAACCATTAGGGTTACTTTCTTGTTCACAACCAACTATGATTAAAATCAAAAAAATAAAAGAATAAATCAATTTTTTATTAGGTTCACAATTATTTTTTTTATTCAATAATTTCATTTAAGATTCTTCCTTCTACTTCTTTGTGAATTTTTGTACCCAATAAAGTCATGAGTGTGGGATATTGGTCTATATGATCAATTGGATCATTTAAATTATATCCTTTTTTAACACCAGGGCCCATGATAATGAATGGAGTCCACATGCCTGGCTCTTCATTCGCTAAGATTGCTTGTTTGTAACCTGTTTTCAAAGGAGTAGAAAAAATTTCTAAATCTGACGTCATTTCTTCATTCCAACCATATCCTGCTTCATTAGCAATAATTATATCCCCTACTCGATCTTCAGGCAAATCTAAATAACCTGCGTCTTCCCAATAATGTGCTTGCACAACTGGTTTAACGCCAGTCCTAGGATCTTCTAGATTTAACAATGTTTCCTTTACTTCTTTCCTTAATTGTTCATATTCTTTTCCAGAACCTCTTTTCCAGGAACCAGATAGGCCTTCCGGATGAACATAAACATGGGCCATTTTTAGATAAATTGCTTTAGAATTTTTCCAATCTATTATCGGTTCGCCCGTTTCTTGATCAATAGAAAATTTTAGCCAACCTTTTTCTGCAAATAAATTATTTAACCTAACCCAATCATTTAAAGGAACTGCGCCATGGTCAGAACTTAATACAACGTAAGTATTTTCATCAGCCTTATCCAATATTTCTCCAACAATGTCATCTAATTTTTTATACATCTCTTTAACTTCACCCCAAAGAATTTTTCTTTCTTTTTCATTAACATCGTTGTATCTTGTACTATCGGGGTCAATATATCCCATCCACCAACGACTAGTTAACATTTGGTTTGGTGTATAAATGTCACCGATAAATATATCAGGGTCATATTTATCTAAAATAAAAGATGTTGCATCCCTGTGCCAATCTAATGACATTTTTGCCTCTTCTAAGAAAGTGTCCTTATCTTCTTGATAATAAATTAATTGAGGAGGAAAATTATCTACAAAATCTACCATTGGTCCAATTCCTTCAACTATTTCTTTAGAGATATAAGATGGTTTTGTTAAATGCTCATTTAAATTATTATAAAAAAATCTAATTCTATAAAATCCATCGTCATCTAATTTAATTACTTTTATTTTAAATTGTGTTTTTACAGGGATAATTTTTTTACCAGCTTTCCATTTTAAATTAATAGGTATCCAATTACTCCATTCTCCTTCTTTTAATTTAGCAATTATTTCTTTTTTATCAAAAGAAAAAGAGATTTGATCGTAATTAACTTTTTTATCATCATTACTATCATGAATTGTAGCATAAACCTTAGCTCCATATTGCGTTAGTTCTATTTCTTTATGATTAGAGAAAGAAGTTATTTTTTTATCCCAGGTGGTTTTTTTAACTTCTTGAGCAGAGTTATAATGGACTAGTTTAGGTCCAAAAAAGAATAATTTTTTACCTCTCCCTTGTTTGAGAGATAGTTCTTCATCTTCTTCCTGGAAGTTAGTTGCATGAAAATCGGCACCCCAACCACCCCATCTACCTCTAATAGTTATTCCTTTTTCTAATTCAGGAGGGGTTGAACCAGGAACAGATAATAAAACTACTTTTTTATCATAATCTTTTTCTTGAGTAACCCATATTGGACTTATTTTTTTTGCTGCAGAATTAAAACCACCCACTGAAACTTTATCAAGGGGTCTTCCTTCAACATGCATTGGTCCGTCAGCTACACCGTGTTTATGAGGGAGGGTACCTGTAAATAAAGTAGCAAAATTAGTTGGCGTATGTGAAGGAAAAGTTGGTTTAGAAAAACCATAAGCACCATTATCCATCATTTTTTTAATGTTAGGTAATTCTCCATTTTCTGCCCATTCAAAAATATTAAAAAGATAAGGGTCTGCTCTCATCCCATCAGGAATATACCAATAAAGTTTTTTTTCATCATTTCCATCAGATACTTTATCTCCTGAAAAGAAAAAATGATTATTAAACAATAAGATAAATAAAGACAAAACAAATAATATTATTAAAAAATTTGATTTTTTTTTTTTAAGCACCATGTTTAACCTACCTCTTTATATTTTATAGTTATGTTATATGTGAATTAAATTTAAATTTTGCTAATTTTATCTTCCCACCACGTACAAACTCTTCATAGTGAATGATGTTAGAAGTTCTAAAATATATATTTAATAAGGAATTTTCAAAAAAAACAAAAGGGTTATCTGTCTTTTCTTCTAAATCTAAGAAAGGCTGAGATGAACATCTTTCCCAGATAAAAAAATCTTTAGAAATTGAGAAAGCTATTTTTTTATTTTTTCAAACATGGTCTTTTTCAGTAAAAACTTCAATTTCTTGACGGTCATGCCCAGAGTAAAACATATAAAAATAATTCTTATTTTTAATAATATGTGGGTCGGCAAGTAATGATTTATCCCAGCCATTAATTGATTTTTTCATTATTGGTTCCTCTGAATACCTTTCCCAATTAAAACCGTCATCTGATGTTGCTAAACCTATTTCGGATTCCATTTGGTTTAAATATTTACTTCCTCGATAATACATATGGTATTTTTTTTCAAAAGGAACTATATGCATACCTGATATGGAAGATTCATCCCAACTTCCTTTTTTTCCTTTAAAAATTTCGGGGTGATAAGACCACTTTTTCAAATCTTTTGAAATTAATAAGGATACTTTTTCTCCATTATCAAAATCTTCCCGAAAATATAGATAAAGAGAATCGTTAATTACGATAGCAGAAGGTGTTCCTAGACCATTTTCACTAGACTTAAAAATATTTTTTTTAAAAACAAATTCATTTTCAGAAATCTTAATTGCATGACATAATTGTGGTTTTTGAAGATTTTTTTTACATTTTAAAAAAGCATGAGTTTCATTATTAAAGTCAACCAGGAACATTCCAGTTAATTTATATTCATCAACTTCCAAGCCTTTAAAATTAACTTCTTCAACATTAATAAAAGAAGGAATTTCAATGTTAAACTTCTGCGAATTACATTTTTTTACATTTTTTAGAGAAACATAACCTCTCTCACTTT
>CAZRHO010000079.1:0-5087 GCA_964599955.1 uncultured Methanosarcinales archaeon | reverse complement strand
CAAGAAGCAGAAGATATTCCTCAAGAAGAAGTAGATCAATTAATTGAAGAAGGAAAAATTGAGGAAGAGGATATCGTCGAGGAAGTAAAAGAAGAAGTTAAAGAAAAAGAACCTGAGCCAACAGAAGAAGTAAAGGAAGAAGAGCCTGCTGAGAAAGAAGTAGTTGAGGAAACAAAAAAGATCCCTGAACTTCCAATTGAAAAAGAAGAAGAAGTTAAAGAACCTGTTGAGGAAGTAAAAGAAGAAAAGACAACTGAAGATCTTGTTAAGGAAACTAAAGAGAAATTTAAAGAGGAAGTTAAAGATAAAAAAGAAGAAAAGATTCCTTCGTCAGAAGAATTGATTGAAGCTACTAAGAAATTTTCTGAAGAAAAAAAGAAAGAGGAAGAACTTCAGAAAGAAGAAAAAAAGAAGGAACAAATTAATCAGTCTGAAAAAATTATTGAAGAAGATATAACTAAAGAAGAAAAAGAACCTCAAGTGGAAATTGTTGAAGAACAAGTTAAAGAAGAAAAGAAAGGTTTTTTTGGACGTTTTTTTTCTAAAAAAGATGAAAAAGATTCAATAAGTGAAAAAGATAAAAAAGAAGAATTAGATCAAAAAGAAATACCTAAAGAGGAAACTAAGGAAAAAGATAAAGAAAAAAAATCTATTTTTAGTAAAGTTAAACAATCTTTAACAACAAAAACAATTTCTGTTGATAAATTTGAAGAATTATTTTGGGATTTAGAATTAGTGTTATTGGAAAATAATGTTAGTGTGGAAGTCATTGAAAAAATAAAGGAAGATCTCAAAGAGGAGTTAGTTGATAAACCTCTGCCAAGGGATGTCTCTAAAAAAATTGAAGAAACTTTAAGGAATACATTAAGTGAAATTTTATCTTATGAAGATCCACAGATTTTAGAAAGGATAAAGGTTAAAGAAGGGCCATTTGTGATGGCATTTTTTGGCATTAATGGTGTTGGGAAAACTACTTCCATTGCTAAATTAACTCATTATCTTAAGAAAAACAAGATTTCTGTCGTTTTAGCTGCTTGTGATACGTTCAGGGCAGCTGCAATTGATCAATTAGGTGAACATGCAGATAAACTTGATGTTAAAATGATTAAACACGATTATGGTTCAGATGCAGCGGCAGTGGCTTTTGATGCTATAAAATATGCTGAAAAAAATAACGTAGATGTAGTTATGGTTGATACTGCTGGAAGATTACATTCCAATACTAATTTAATGGCAGAATTGGAAAAAATAATTAGAGTTGCTAACCCTGATTTGAAAATTTTTGTAGGTGAGTCAATTACTGGTAATGATTGTATTGAACAAGCCAGAAAATTTAATGAATTAGTAGAAATGGACGGTGCAATATTAACTAAAGCAGATGTTGATGAAAAGGGCGGAGCTCCTTTATCTATTTCTTATACTATCAAGAAACCAATTTTATTTTTAGGAGTGGGGCAAGAGTATAAAGACATTGAAAAGTTTGACAAGGCCGTTATTTTACAAAGGTTAGGATTTTAAATGGAGATTATAATTTATCACAATCCTAAATGTTCTAAAAGTAGACAAACTTTAGCAATCCTTGAAGAAAAAGGAATAAAGCCGAAGATAATTAATTATTTAGAAAAAATTCTAACTTTCAATGAATTGGAAGGTTTAATTTTATTGTTAAATGTTAAACCAATTGAATTGGTAAGAACTAAGGAAATAATTTGGCAAGAAAAATTTAAAGGAAAAGAATTGTCTGACGATGAAATAATTCAAGCAATGGTTGATAACCCTAAATTAATAGAGCGGCCAATTGTAATTAAGGGTAATCGTGCATTAATTTGCCGACCTCCCGAGAATGTATTAAAATTAATTTAATTTATTTTTTATTATAGATCTCTGAAGAAACAAACTTTGCTAAAGCACATAAAGTTGCAGTTTCAAATTCATCAATTCTCGTGTAAAGGTTATTGGTTAATAAACCGTTAGTTCCTGTTGAATGGCGTATTTCATTATTAGTGTCTTTTAACATTTCTTGTACAAGAGGTCCCAACTCTTTTCCTTCATTTAACTGTATCTCTAAATATTTTGGCATTAATACTTTACCGCTACATCCCATTCCTATCTCTCCTTCTCTATTAACTATTGCCACCCAACCACTAAGAAACATTCCGTATTTATTGGTGTCAACTGTACCTTCTAACCCTATCCCGTAATCTGTTTGTGGAATTAATTCTAGGGCATGTTTAGCTCTATTAATTGCTCCTTCAATACCTTCTTCATCAGTTAATGGTTGTTCTCTAATTCTGGAATTAGTTTTTGTAGGAAAATATTCTGCTTCTGGCCAGATTTTAGAAATCACTTTCTGTACTGCTTCATTTTTAGCTTTATTTAATGTTCCAATTGCAATTTTCATGAAATTTATATTAATTAAATCTTCTTAAACTTATTTATATTATAGTATAATTAATTTTACAAAATGTTTTTAAAAGGAAGTTATTCTAAATTTTTGAAATGAAATCTTTGGTTATCAAGGGCGGAGGAACCACTAACAAGGATTCAGAATCTATTGATAATTTCTGTAAAATTATACATGGCCATTATGAACAAGAAAGGCCAGATTTTACTTTAGCATTTGCTTCTGCTCCAGGGAAAATAGGTCAAGGAAGATTGGAAGATAAAGTTACCAATCTTCTAGAAGGGATCTTTAGTTCTGATAATTCAAGAAAAGAAGTATTAGAAGTTGAAAGAAGATTTAATCAAATAGTTAGTCAATTAAGTTTAAGTAAAGATACAGTTACATATTCACAAGGTCTGTTAAGAAGGTTAAAAAAATTATCTGAAAAGCCCGTTCAAAATGATAAGAATTCTTCTTTATATGCGGAATTATGTTCAATAGGAGAAAGGTTTAATTCTAAAATAATTTCTGATCATCTGAATAAATATGGTGTTGAAACTGTATTCATTGATTATGATGAATTTGGCATGGAATGTGTTGGTCCTTGGCACAATTCTAGGACTACTAAAAATGCTGACCAATTAATTAAAGAATCTATTTTACCTCATAAAGGTAAAGTTATTGTTGCTCCTCCTTTTATTGGATATAAAATAGTTAATGGTAAGAAAAAAGTTACTTGTATGGGTAGGGGTGCTTCAGATTGGAGTGCAACTAAAGTAGGTGAGATAATTGGTGCTTCAGATACTTATATTTATTCTGATCAGCCTGGTTTGTTAAGAGCTAACCCTGGCTTGTTCCATATTGATGCTAAACCAGACCTTATTAATTTAATTTCATATGAAGAAGCAATCGAATTTGCAGGGCTGGGTGCTAGTATAATTTTAGAGAGAGCAATTAAACCGGCACAGAGAGCTAGAATGAATATCCATATTATTGATAGTAAGAACCCTAAAAAAGAAGGAACTATTATTTGTTATGATAGTGGTGTTGCTGGAGTTAAAGCTTTAGCGACAATTGAAGGATATAGAAGATTATTAGTGAGAGGTACTGAGAAAATATCTATGAGTCAAGCAGGTATTACTGGTGAAATTTTATCAAAATTTGGCCAACAAAATGTTGACATTAAATTTCATGTTGATAGTGGGAAAAATGCAGACACTTATTTTTATCAACCTGAAGAAAACATGGGCATTGTGGAAAAAAGTTTAGGAGATCAAGGTTATGAATTGGAAGCAAGACAACCAATGACTAGGTTAACGATAATTGGCGAGGGCGTTAGTGATAAAGATTATTTAGAAATGCTTTCGGCCCTAGTAAATAAAAATATTCAAATACGGGGTAATGGATTTGGTGGAGAGAAAGATATTACTCGTACAGTTTTCGTAGATGGGAGAGATGGAAGATTAGCTACAAGGTTATTATATAATAAATTTTTTAATGATAAATACGACCATTAAGACCAATTAATTGCAAATTATTTCTATTTTTCTAACAACATTTTTAAATGAATTCCGGTGAAACGTTTACATGACTAGTGTTTATTTTTATACGCAAGGGTGTTCAGCTAACGTATCAGATTCTGAAAGGATGGCTGGGTTATTGAAAGAAGCAAAGTTTGATATAATTGATACTTTGGAAGATTCTGATGTTGTGATAATTAATTCTTGCACTGTCAAGTCTCCCTCTGAAGATTCATTTTTTCGTTTTATTAAGGATATTAAAGAGAATCATCCTTACAAGATAATTATAGTAACTGGTTGTATCCCTTCTTCAGATCCCCAAAAATTGAAAGAATATTCTTTAGTTGGAACTAAACAAATTCATAATATTGTACAAGTGGTAGAAGAAGCTTTGAATGATAATGTTTTACAAATGTTAGGCAATGATGAAATACCTCCTCTTGATATGCCTAAGGTACGTAAAAATCCGGTTGTTGAGATATTACCAATAAATTTAGGATGTTTAGGTGCTTGTACATTTTGTAAAACTAAACAAGCGCGAGGAAATTTAAAATCTTATCCTCCTGAGGAAATAGTTAAAGTAGCTAAGAATGCCTTACTTGACGGGGTTAAAGAGATTTGGTTGACTAGTCAGGATACTTTTTGTTATGGTTTTGATATTGGAACGGACATCGTCGCTTTGTTAGAAAACTTAGTTCAGTTACCTGGCGATTTTAAAATTAGAGTTGGTATGGGGAACCCAGATCATATGCCAAAGATTAAAGAAAGGCTGATTGAGATTTATAAACACCCTAAGATCTTTAAATTTTTACATTTGCCTTTACAAGCAGGACATAACGATGTTCTGAAAGATATGAAAAGACGTTATACTGTGCAACAATTTAGGGATGTAATTGATGAGTTTAAGAAAGTAATGCCTGAACTTAATTTAATGACCGACATTATTGTTGGTTACCCTACGGAAACTGATGAACATTTTTGGGGAACTTTACAGGCTGTAAGGCGTGTTAACCCAGATTCAATTAACATCTCTCGATTTTGGCCACGGCCAGATACACCTGCAGCTAAATTGAAAGCTTTACCTGGGGAAGAAGTTAAGAGAAGATCAAAAGTGTTAACTGACATTTTCCATAACATATCTAAATTACAGAATGAACGATGGGTTGGTTGGTCAGGGGAAATTT
>CAZRHO010000078.1:0-5102 GCA_964599955.1 uncultured Methanosarcinales archaeon | reverse complement strand
AAACATTAAAATCGAAACCAGAACATTCAACAAATAAATCTTTTGTTTCTTCGGTAACTCTACCTGTGTTATTAGAATTAATTATTGGTGGCATACTTAGAATGTTATCATTAGCATCAATAAAGAGAGGATATTTTTCTTTTTCTTCTAATAAGTGAGCATACTCTCTTCCTTTAGGGTGATCCTCCAAAATTTCTTGTGCGGTCATTTCATTAGTAGCTTCTAGTGGTTGAAATTTAATTTGATTTGGATAATCTGCTTTATATCTTATCGGGAATTTGATTTTTTCTAATGGATAAATTCCAATGGCACATTTATTTCTATTTCTTCCATAAGTAACATGTAATTTTTCTTGTATTTGAATTATTTGTTCAATCTTTTCTTCACTTAATTGTAAGTTTTTGACAATAGAGCAAGCAGTGAAAGGTCTAACTTTAGAAACAGATTCTTCAACAATTAATTTTTTCCCGCTTTCTTTAACATTATATTTACATAAACCTGTTTTAACACCAATAAAAGATGAGAAAGCACGGGCGAAACCTTGTTCTGATAAAAGATCGGGCCTATTTGGGAATATTTCAACCTTAATCTCATTATTTTCAATACTTTCTAAGTCAGTTCCAAGCATACTTATACGATCTTTCAATTCTTCAAGAGGTAATTTTTTTCCTACCAATGCTTCAAATACATCTTTATTTAGTGTTATTGTTGGCATATTTATTTTGTTTATTTATTCTCTTCAATTTCTTTTTCATTATGTTGTTGCTGTAATCCTTCTAGGATCATTGCTGCGCCAGTAAAAAACATTTGTTGAGCTATGTCTTTTTTAGATAATTCTTTTATTTGTTTTTTAGAATGTTCCCATATTTTTGGAAATTGTTGATCTGTAAACTCTGCCGCAATCTTTTCAACTTTTGAATGATCAGGTTTATTATTACAATCTGGCCCATGCACATGTTTTTTATTTGTCATTTATATTCATTATCCTTCCTATTTTAACCAAGTTTTCATTTCTCTAATTTGTTTAACATCGTTTCTATAAAGATCTCTGATGTCGGTAATTTCCCAATATTCCGAGATTATTCTGCCCATGCCCTGTCCCCAGGCTAAAACTGGGCAATCAAAACCCAATAAAGGTTTAACTACTTCTGGTCTAAATATTCCAGCTCCACCCAATTCTACCCATTCTTTTTTTACAGGATGGAAGACATCAATTTCCAATGAAGGTTCTGTGTATGGGAAATGGGCAGGGCGCATTCTTACTTTCTCAAAACCCATTTTTTTGTAGAATTGTGTTAAGTAACCTTTTAAATGTTTAAGGTTCGCGTTAGGGTCAACAACTATGCCTTCTACCTGATAAAATTCAAATAAATGTTTCCAATCTAAAGCTTCATTTCTAAAAACTTTACCTACTGAAAAAAATTTAGCAGGTAAATCTTTCTTTTCTAATTTAGATAATTTTTTTGCAGATAAAACAGTAGTATGTGTCCTCAATAAAATTTTTTTAGTTTCTTTTTCAGAGAATTTGTATTGCCAACCTTTACTATTTGTATTTCCTCCGTTTTCATGTACGGTTTTAACTTTTCCCCATATTAAAGGTAATTTAGCTTCACCATCAACGTAGAATGTATCTTGCATTTCCCTAGCAGGATGATCTTGTGGAACGAATAATGCATCCAAATCCCAAAAAGCTGACTGTACATAATTTCCTTTCATTTCTTTAAAACCCATTTCTAACCAAATCTTTTTGATGTAATCGACAGCTTCATTAACAAAATGTGTTTTTCCTGCATGGGTCTTTGGTACATTAATTTCAACGTCATAAGCACGAAAATTCTTATTTTTCCAGGAACCATCCCTGAGCATTTGTTTATTTAACCGGTTGATGACCTCTTCTTTTAACTTAGGAGAGTCAAGAACTCTTTTACCTATGTTGGTTAATTCAATAGAAACATCTTTCTTTTCTTCAATTTTTAAAAAATCTTTACGTTTTTTTAGTTCATTTAGGGTTTTTTCATCTTCGATATTTTCCATTTCAAGAGGAAATTTTTGTTGTAAAAATTTTTCCTCTGTAAATGGCTTTGATAAGATTTCTTTACCTGCTGTCGTTATTTTAACTTGAAGTAAGCCTTTTTCTTTATTAATCTCAATGGCTTTTTTTCTCTTAAGTATGCCTAAACAAGCGTTAAGTTCTTCTTTAGATAATCTTGATTTTTTTTTAATAACATTCATCCCTTTAAAATCTTCAGAAAGAACTTGTAAAAATAATTTCTCTGGCAAACCTTGTTCTTTGTAAACCTTACCATTGTTATCTAATAGAATAAACTTTCTAATTTTAGAATTTATTTTAAGCAATTTTTTATTTTCTAACCATTGTAATGCTCGCGTAACTTCAATTTCTTGTAATTTCGCAGATTTAATGATGGAAGGAAGCGCTTTATTTTCTTTAAGAAATGGTAAAACCAATCTTTCTAAGGGATGAAGTTTAGTAATGATTTTATCTAAGTCCATAAAGCCTTATTAGAATTACTTTGCTTTATAAAATTAACTTGATAATATTGAAATTTTTAAAAAAAATTAAAAGAAATAAATGAAGAATTTATCTTTCCCACATGTGATTAAACATTTGGTCCATTGCGGAAGTAAAATAAGGCGTTTTAACCCAAACTCCTAAGTCATAAGATGGATGAACTTCTTTATCATCAAGAGTCATAAAAACCATATCTTTTCCATCTACAGTTACAAACCTAGTATTTAGATCTTCATTATTTTTAATTTCTGGAATTCCCTTTAAACTAGAAGCAATTTTTTTATTTTCTTTATTTAAAGGAGCTGAAATTTTAATGTTAACTCCTCTTTTACTTGCTCTTTCTAATGGGCCTCTTAAACCTTCGGCTTTTCTCATGAAACCAGTGTCAGAAGTCATAATATTTATGTTTTCTTTTGCATCTTTAATTAATAAATCCAAATGATTGTAAAGGTTATTTCTACCTCTAAGGCACCCGCTCATTTCGGAAGGCTCAACTAAATTAATTCCTTGAGTGTGTAAGGTTTCCAGCTCTGTTAACAAAGGAGAAACTTTGACTTCATCTAATCTTTTAATCTTTTTTTGTGCATTGGAATGCATATTTTTCTTAACTCTTTCTACAACTTCGCTTGGAGGTATAGCTATATATTTAATAGGTTTACCTAGCTTCATTATTACGAACCCTTTTTTTTCAAGAGATTCTAAGACATCATAACTTCTAGAACGTGGGACGTCTGCAATATCAGATAATTCCCCTGCAGTTGAAACTCCTCTACTTAATAGAGCAGTCCATAATTTAACTTCATATAAATTAAGATCAAAGTATCTTCTTAGTTTACTTAACAACTCATCTTTTACAATCATTTTCCTAAAAACCCCCTTTTTAGTGAGACTATATGTTTACTAATCGGCCGAGTCTCAACAACCATAAACACCTTTAAATTTGTTTTTGTTACTCGGTTATCAGTAAAGTCAACTACTATTAAAAGGTTGTGGTTTTGCAAAATATAGTCTTTCTTTAATTTTTTACGACTATTTTAGAATTTTTTTTATAAGGGATTTTTTTAAATACTGTAGATATATTAAACTTTATAACGTAATAAAACGGCAATACCCCCTAAGCCATTTAATTTTTTGCCACTTTCTAATTTAGATGAAATTATTTTTATTTTACCTTGTAATGTGTCAACTTGTTTCATAAATATATCCAATTGAGAAAATTTTTCTTCCGCTTTCCTTTGTTGGATGTATTCATCGGTTATTAATAAAAATCTAACTGCTCCTGCTTTGATAGATTTTTTGGTATCTTCCCAACCATAATTTGCTAAGTTGTCTTTATTAATTTCTGCTAACAATTCATCAATTAATAACTGTTCTTCTCTAGCTCTACTATTTTTTAGAACATCTTTCAATTCTGGTCTTTTAATAACTTCATCCAATGATTTTTCATTAACTCCAGAACAATTAGCTAAGACCATTTTATTTTTTATCCCTTGATCTTTAATTTTTTTAGCTAAATCTTCTTTATAAAAAGCAGGAGAAGCAAGGATTATTTTTTCAGGGTTATTTCTAACTGCGTAAGTTTCTAATGCTTTAATTAGTTCTTGATGAAAATCTTTTCTGATACTAACTTCTTTACTTTTTTTAGGAACATCTCCTTTTATTTTAACTAAAATTTCATAACCAAATTTTTTACTTACAGCAAATAAAGCTTCTTCGCGGTCTAACAAACAGAACAGATAGATATATTTTTTTTCACTAGCTTCTTGTAATCTTTGTTTTTGATAGGATAACCAGCTTGTTTTTTCCAATAAGAATTCGCTTCCTTCTTCTAAGGTGATCGAATGATAACTATCTTTAGGCACTTCTTCTATCCCTTCCTTAACTTTACCATTAATTCTTAGTGTAATTCCTGTTGAACCAAAGTCAATTGTTTCAGCTTCGATTTTAAGCATCATCGTTTTTTTAGTTACTTTAGCATTTTCTCCATCGCCAATTTTAATTTTTCTAGTTGTTTTTCCTTTGATCAAATCTCCGGGGTCTATAAGTTGACTTAAGTACCATAAATCATCTTGTTCAGTTACTCTAAGTTTAACGAAGCCTTTCTTATAATCTTGATTTATTATTTGCATAATCTCTTGAAGAAATGTAATCTATAAATAAATTCCTCTTTTTTGTACGTTCTTATTTTTCCCCAATTATTATTTACTCTTATAATCCCAATACATTTATATATAATTATTATTTCTATCTCTTTGATGTTATCAGAAAAAAGAGGCCAATCTGCGGCTGGAGCTGCAGTTCTAATTACAATTATTGCAGGTTTGTTAGTTATGTTTATTGTTTTAGTTAACCCACAAGAAAGAGCAGAATTATTAGGGGAAAGTTCATCTTCAACAAGTGGGTATCTTCCTAATTCCGTTATACAAAAGAATTTATTAACTGAAAGTCCAGGGAGAATTGATTATCTTCCTCAAAAATTTATGGAAAAACCCCTCCCTGTAGTAAATATTTATACAAAAACTGAAGCTAAAATTTTGGCCGAAAAAAGTTTTGCCAATGCTAAAAAAGCAAT
>CAZRHO010000077.1:0-5232 GCA_964599955.1 uncultured Methanosarcinales archaeon | reverse complement strand
CTAAAAGTCGAGAATTGTTACTAGTACAAAAAACTCTTGGATTCTCAGAAATACTTTGTAAACCAATCCCACCAGTAGTAATAACTTCTGTACATTTAAATTGTTTAGCGATAATTAAAATCTCTTCACTAAAATTATAACAACTTTCTTCATCTATTGGTTGAATATCTCCCGTTAATAATAGAATATCTCTTTTTTTACTATTACCATTAAATTTTTTATAATAGATTTCTAATTTCGGCATTTCCACTAAATTATCCGGACCAACAAAAACAGAGTGAGGTAATTTATGTGAAAAGAAAGAATAAAGTTTCTTTGCACCCAATTCTTCAATCATAAAATCAACTGCAATCTTACCAACATTACCTATCCCAGGTAAACCCTCTATTAAAATTGGCTTTTTTAATTTAGGCAGAACTTTTTCCTCTAAAGTTACCTCCCACATTTTCTTCATATAATTCAGAAAGAATTTATTGTTTATATAGTTTACGACAGCTCAAGCTAAAACACACAATAAAAAATAAAATTACAAAAAAAATTAGAAAATAAAATCAAAGTTAGGGTCACTCTTTAGATCATGAGTATAATGAGCTCCAGATCCATCTGCGAGATACATCTTTTTACAATTAGAATAATCTCTAACCATGTAATCATCTATTGGTAATAATTCATCTCCTGTTCTTACCATAAATGTTTCTTTCTTCTTTTCTTGTTCAATTTCGTTTAATTTATTTGTTAAATTCATCAGAACACGACAAGTTAGCGATTTGTTTATAAAACTATCGGATAAATGACAATAAAAAGATTCATTTATTTTTTACTTACATGTTGATTACCCATTATAAAAAATCTCCACTGTAGATTTAAAGCATTTTTAATACCAATTCTACTACTTTGACCAAGATTCTTAATCAAATAACCATCATCAAAAACTTTAACCAAACCCCCAATTTCTAAACCATTATGACTTTTATTAATCCCAAAAGCCTGACATAATTTCCCTGGACCAGAACATAGATTATTTACCTTTTCTGTTTTCCTAATCTCTTTCAATTCTGTAATCTTATTTAAAGGTTCAACTGCCCTTATCAATACTGCACCAACGTCATTATCATTGACAGTAAAATTTAAACAATAATACATACCATAAACTAAGTAAACATAAATACACCCATGCGTATCAAACATTAAAGAACTTCTTTCAGTCCTAGTTTTACCATGAGATGCTGAATCATTAGTGTAAGCTTCAGTTTCTACAATTCTTCCTAAAAAACCATTTACTGAAATAATCTTACCCAACAAATCCTTAGATAAGTTAACGGCATCACGGACAAAAAAATCTTTAGTTAACTCTCGCATAAGAAAAGAAAAAAAGAATTTTATAATAAATATTCGTTTTCAGAAGAACTATACAAATCAATAATAATCACTCCCCTTTCGCTTTCTTTATTTTCCTCATTAGGGTCTATTATTAAAATAATCTCTTCTAAATTACCAGGGGCTTCTTTTTTCTCCGGATGCCAATTAGAAGGAGGCAATGGAGCATAAAGAGGTATTTGCAGTTCTTTTCCAGAATCTGGAGTTTCATCTAACATCGGCATATACATAGAATTCATATTAATAGTAAAGTATATGAAATATATAAAATCTTTGCTTGTTTAAGTTAAATTATTGAAAAAAAGCTACCTACAACATAGCCTATAGCTCCAGCACATAAACCCACTATTAAAATTTCTAACCCTGATTTTAACTTACTTCTCTTAGTGAAAACAGAACTCGCAATCCCTAAGAAAAATAAAGAAGTTATTGTTAAAATTACTGAAGTCATCATCGCTTTTGAATTATCTAACATCAAAAAAGGAACAATTGGAATAAAAGAACCAGTAAGAAAGGAAACAAACATCATTAAAGAATTTTTAATAGGAGATTCTAAACGTTCTTCAGAAATGCCAACAATCTTTTGTAAATAATTCGTTAAAAAAGTTTCCCTGTTATGTTGATCAAAATGAGTGATCATCGCTAACACTTCATCTTCATCAAAACCTTCCTTTTCTAAAATCTTTTTCATCTTATTAAGATATTTACGTGGATTTTTTTTCAGTTTTTTTTTAGTTTCTTGAATTTCCCTTAAGTAAACTTCTTTCTGAGACTTTGCTGAGAGATAACTACCTGCGGACATAGAAAAAGCACCTGCAAACATTGTTGCCAAACCAGCTAAAACAACAACCCTAGTTGTAGCACCTCCTACAAACACACCAAGGATTAAACCTAAATTGGAAACTAATCCGTCTTCCATTCCAAAAACTAAGTCTCTTAAAACATACTTAATCTTAGCTAACTGGCGTAAACCTCTTTTTTTTTTAACCATTTTTATTCTAATATTGCTGTACAAATACCTTCCAAACATTTCTTCTGACCTTGACCGCAATCTAAAGTACCTGGTTCACAGACCTGAGTACACATCACACCACTACAATCTGGAGCGTTATCTCTATTAACCACATCAGTAGCATGACAACAGCTTGCTTTAACACAATCATTATCCTGAGAACAAACTTTGTTGCTTAAATCAATTTTCTCGCTAACATTATTTTCATCACTAAGAATAATAAAATGAACTAATAAAATAAAGATTAAAACTACCACACCAATCAACAACAATTTTATTCTTTTCATCTTATCAATCTCATAAAAATTCATTCTGATAATTTCTTTGTAAACTTAACTCTCCACGAAGATTCTGATTAAATAATTTTATAACATCTTCTTTCTTATAATTACTTAACAACCAAGCAAGTTTAATATAAGCTGTTTCTGGAATCATATCCCCAGCAGACAAAACACCTACCTCTTGCAATTTTCTTCCAGGAGTATAAACATTCATATTAACCCCGCCAAAAATAGTTTGAGTCGTCATTATCACAGGTATTTTTTTAGCTAAGTTCTTCAACTCAACAAAGATTTTCTCATTTAGTTTAGAATCTTTATCATAAGATTCAATTGGAAAATGGCCTAAACCAGTTCCTTCTAACACCAAACCAGAAAACTTCCCATAAGCAATTAATTCTTCTGCAAACATTTGCGGATGAGCTTTCAACAAACCTATTTTCAATTTATCATTAAATAATTTCAAAGATAATTTCTTTTTATCTTCCCGTTTAGTATAATCCTTTCTTTGCCAAGCTATTGCCCCTTCATTATCAATCAAAGCAAAATTTTCAGAGTTTATAGACTTAAAAGCATCTCGCCTAGAACTATGCATCTTCCTAGATCTTACCCCCGAGATTACGGCACATAAATCGTCTTCAGAGGAATTATGCATGCAAACTGCCACTTCTGAAAAATCACTGTTAACAATAAATTGTGCAGCACATCGTAAATTCATGAAAGCATCACTGCTACCGCGATCAGAACTTCTCTGCGCACCAACTAATAAAACAGGTATATTCAAACCTTCTAAACAAAAAGATAAAGCGGCAGCAGTATAATGTAACATATCAGTGCCATGTGTAATAATAATCCCGTCAGTTCCTGCTTTAATTTCCTTCTCGATTTCTTTAGCAATAGTATTATAGTGAGCAAAACGCATATTTTCAGATAACATGTTAGCTACTAACTTACTTCTAATATTAGCTATTTTTCCCAATTCTGGAAACATGTCTAATAATTCTTCTGGAGTGAATTTAGCTTTAACCGCCCCTGTTTCATAATCGACTTTAGAAGCAATAGTTCCACCACAATGTAAAATAGAAATTGTTTTCAAATTTTTATCTGTAAAAATTTTATTATTTTCCTTTTTGGCTGTTTTTTTCTTTTTAGAAATTATTTCAATCTTTTCAATATCTTTTTTCTCAAAACCAATGTTATAACCATTATTTAACTTAATTATAACCACATCTTTTTCAGAACTAGGCATCAGTATCCCTTCTTCGGATCTTCCTTTAGATACAACTTTTACTTGGTCACCTATCTCTGACATAAAGTAATGGAATTACCTAACATTTATATATATTCCTCCTAAAAAAAAAAAAAATTATGTTAATACAAACGAGGTGCAATAAAAATGGAACAGGATAATTCTCAACAATACATAAGAAAAATAATTAATGAAGTTAAAAACACTTTCAAAGAAAATGAAAAGGGAGGAGAATCACAATCTCTTTCCAATAATCCAGATTTAAACAATATTTCTAACCTTAATGAAGCAGTTTCCCAGGTCAATAATATTAATGAAATAATTCCAGATAAGACAGGATTAATACAAGAGCAAGAAAGTAATAATTTTCAAAAAGTTAATTTACAAGACCCAACAAGTCAATTGGAACAACCGCAAGAAGATATGATGACCCAACAAAAAGATCAAACAATTCAACAAGAAACTACGACTACTTCTTCAATAATCGAAGGTGGACAAGATTACAAAGTTAAAGATATTTCTCTTGCCGAATGGGGAAGAAAAGAGATCACTATTGCTGAAAAAGAGATGCCTGGCTTAATGGCTTTAAGAGAAAAGTACGGCGAACAAAAACCGTTAGCTGGAGCTAAAATCATGGGTTCATTACACATGACCATTCAAACTGCAGTTTTAATTGAAACTTTAACTACCTTGGGTGCACAAGTAAGATGGGCTTCCTGCAATATTTTTTCTACACAAGATCATGCTGCTGCAGCAATTGCAGCTACTAAGGTACCAGTTTTCGCTTGGAAAGGAGAATCACTTAGTGAGTATTGGTGGTGTACTAAAAAAGCTTTAACTTTCCCAGATGGTTCTGGTCCTGATTTAATTGTTGATGATGGCGGAGATGCAACCAT
Organism: uncultured Methanosarcinales archaeon; assembly: GCA_964599955.1. Lineage (GTDB taxonomy): Archaea > Nanobdellota > Nanobdellia > Woesearchaeales > GW2011-AR9 > CAZRHO01. The sequence continues at coordinate 420 of CAZRHO010000077.1, read as the reverse complement.
TATGATCCATAAAGGTTTAGAAGTTCAAAAAGATCCAAGTATATTGGATAAAGATTACAGTCAAGAAGGTGAAGATTTCAGGGAGTTAATGAATAATCTAAAACAAACTTATCAACAAAACAACAATTATTGGCAAAAAATTGCTGAAAAAATAAAAGGTGTTTCTGAAGAAACTACCACTGGCGTACATCGTCTTTACCAGATGTTAGAAAAAAATCAACTGCTATTCCCTGCAATTAATGTTAACGATTCGGTAACTAAATCTAAGTTTGACAATTTATATGGCTGCCGAGAATCTTTAGTCGATGGAATTAAAAGAGCAACAGATGTAATGTTAGCTGGGAAAGTTGCTATAGTTGCCGGTTATGGAGATGTAGGAAAAGGTTGTGCTCAATCTCTAAAAGGTTATGGTTGTCGTGT
>CAZRHO010000076.1:1736-5261 GCA_964599955.1 uncultured Methanosarcinales archaeon | reverse complement strand
CTCTATTAAAAATTTATAAACTTTGGTCTCTTAGAGATAAATTATATTTACAAGAAAAATCTTTGAATTAAAATATTATCGTTTCTTCACTAGGTATATGTATACATGGGATTCTTCACAATCTTGAAAAATTACGGCAAGTTCAATGTCGTTACATGCATTGTTTAAGGAATGAAGTGCCACAAGGTATAGCGACTGTTGATAGTTGTGCTAAACTTGATAATTATTTAACTTGTATTTATTGGTCTGGCCAAATCTATACTGCAATCCCTTTTCTTGACATTTGGGATAATATTATAGACATTCTTGCAGGTTGGTTTAAAAGTCCTGCATCTTTTATAAGGGTTGCTTTAATGGCCACTTGTTTAATCTCCTGTAGTTATAGTGGTACTGCGTCTAGTGTCTGTTGGTGGACTGATATAATTATATCTATTGCTGATGTCATTGAGGGAGTTATTGGGGTTGTTGAACAAAGACCAGATTTACAAGGGAACCCTTGGTGTGCTCCTTTTGATAAGGAAAGTGATTATGCATGGTTTTATTAGTAATATTTAAATAAAATAATTATTCATGCTAAGTGATGAAAAAGTATAATGGGTTTGCATTAACATTAGGGTTCATTGGTCTTTTAAATTTACCAGGTTGTTATATGGGCAAAATTAGACCTTATAATTCTAACAATACTTTTCAATCTGTAAATTCGTCATTAACTAATATTGAAAATGTTTTAGATAACAACCATACTTGTAGTGATAGTTATGAAGTTACTCCTAATGAACTGAGGTGTATTAGTAGTATTACGGAATCTCATTATAAAATTGGCCCAGGTGTACATAAAAGACATATTTTTGATAATAGCTTAAAATGGGGTTTTGTAAAGGAAGTTTATTTAGCTAAAGAGTTTTTTTTTGGTTGTAATGTTGTAATTAATTTGTATGATGATACTTCTCGTGATTTTTTTTTTAAAGACTGTAATTCTTCAGTTGATTTCATAGAAGCGGTTGTAAGTTATACTAATGCTAAGCATATTGTAAAATAATTGCCCCTAAAAAAGGAAAACAATATAAAGCTTTAAAATTTATTAGATTATAGATGTTAAAAAAGAGGTTTGTAGCATTAGTTGTAGTATTCTTATTAGTATTTAGTATTTTAGTAACTGCTAAGTTCTCTGCTCCGCCTGCTTCTAAATCAGGCACTCAGGCTACACCTTCAGGAAGTAACCCTCCGCCTGCAGGAATGGTTGAAGTATCTTCTGGGAAATATGTTAAGGCGACTGAGATGGTGAAATTTATTGGTACTACTCCTAGGACTCCTGCTAAGGTTTCTACAGCTTGTGCCGGTGATCCTAATAACTGTAAAGCCGAGGATATTGCTAAATTGATAAGATCAGATACAGATTTTTTTAGCCATTATTATGATCCTAACACTCACACTTTCATTCCTAAAAAGGGTGGTAAATCTAAATCTGTTACTTTTTCTAAAAATGGTCAACATAGTACTTTAAAACTTCCTGCTGGTGTATCCCCTTCTAACGTGCAAGGTGTTGGTAATAACGGGGCAATTTTCATTAAACCAACTGGTAACCAGCCAGCTAAAGTAATAGTAAATGGTGTTATTGTTGATGTAGGTACCTATAAGAGGATTGAAGGTTTGATTGAATCAAAACAAGTAACACCAGGCCAGATTACTCTTAAATATAAAGGTAAAGTTATAAGTACATTAGAGAAAGGTTTTACTAAAGTTGTTGTAACAATTACAACTTCTTCTGGTTCTACGGACGTTGGTAGTAGTTTTACTATATTTAAAACTCCTGATGGTAAAACTTACAACACTAATGATGGTTGGAAATTAACAACTGATGGGAAGTTGCAAAAAGGAAAAACTACTATCACTGTTAAAAAGGAAGGTGGTAATCCTGAAATTACAATTTTAGAAGGCACTAAAACAACTTCTGTAATTAAGACTAATTCTAAGGCTGGTACGATAACTACTGAAAAATATGAGGATGGTGAAGTAGTTTCTACTGAAGTTAAATTTTCAGATGGTCACAGTACTTTTCAAGAGAAAGGAAAAGTTAAACAAATAAGAGATAGTAAAGGTAAAACGATTGCTTATTGTCATAAAGAGTGTACTAATGCAAAAATTGCAGGAGCATTAGGTGGCGGAGTAAAAACAAGTACTCCTCCGACTGTGGATCCGGCAAAATTAAAAATAGCAAAAACAAGGGTAACAGAAGCAAAAGCAAAAGTAAAAGCAGCAGAAAAAGTAAAAAAGAATTTTGAAACAGCACTAGGAAAGGTAGAAAAATCTAAGCAATCTTATCCTGGCGAAATTTATGCTGCATTTGCTAAAGCTAATCCTGAATTCGTTAAAGAATACGGTACTACTAGTTACGGGAAATTAACCCTCAAACAGAGACAAGACTTGTGGAAAAAATTGGGAGGGGAGGGGGAATATGGTAGTGAGAAAAGTGCTGAAAAAAATAATGCTTTAGCAGCTCTTATTAAGAAAAAAGTAGGAACTGATGGAGATTTAGCTCAAGTAAAACAGGAATTGGCAACTGCAGAAGCAGCATTAAAAGTAGCTCAAAAGCTTAAGCCAGGTACAGGACCAACTGAAAAAACAGATTTAATTTTCGCCGATCGTGATAGTGCTTGTGTGGGAACTAAAGCTCATTGTGATGATAAGAATAATTGGAGAACTGAGAGTGAAATTGATGATAAGATGGAGTCGGCATGTGAAAAAAGTCTTACTTCTACTGATTGTATTTCTTTAAAACAACAACTTAAATCTATTGAAGAACAAGAAGGCCTTAAGAGCGGATGGGATTATGCTAGTGCAATATTAGGTTTACGGGGTGGTTGGGAAGGAATATCATCTAAATTATTTAGTGATGAGGTTAATGAAGCTTGGGCTGAAGCAGCAAATGCTTTTGCTAATACAATGAAGGGATCTGTTCAAGTTCCTAAGGCGATTTGCCGTTATCATATCGATGGTACAACACTAACTCAATCTGATGGAGAAGCTGCTCATTTTATTGAAGTAGCGCCAGGATCAGTACAGTTTGTGGGTTCTATCAAAGCAGAGAAAGTTATCAAGCATAGTCCTGCAACTTGTGATGAAGAGACTGAATGTCAATTGGGTGAATGTGAACTTGGAATTTGTAAATTGGATGATGAACCTGTCTTAACAAATTTCTATAAACTTACTTGGTCAGTTAAAGCACCATCAGACGAAAAACATATAAGTCCTGATGTTGCCGAGGGTTATGATTCTATAAAATATAACATTCAATTAGAAGGAAAAACTCATGATGGGCAAGACAAAAGTACTTGGTTATATCCTGCTAATAATGAAGGAAGTTCACAAACTTTAGTACTTCCCTCTGGTGAAAGGGATAGTGACATTTTCATGACTTATAGTGTTAGAGATTATGATAGGGCTTGTATTAAATTTGGAGTCCCTCCAATGGATTTAGATGGCGATAAGGTTAATGAAATTTGTACTAGTGTTGCTATTACAACT
>CAZRHO010000076.1:0-1726 GCA_964599955.1 uncultured Methanosarcinales archaeon | reverse complement strand
ACAATACCTTGGGATCGTGAAAGTGATTCATCTTCTTCATCAAGTGATGGGGATGATAAGGCTGTAAAAGTATCTGATGTTGGTTCTAAACAAATTTAAAGCAAAACTTTTTATATCATTAACTTTTATAATTTTTTATGAAGATGTATTTTAAAGGGGTTTTAAATTCATTCCGGAATAAAAAGATTTTACCTGTTTTTTTAATGGAATTAACTTTCTTAATTATTTCTGGTTTACTTATTTATTCTTATAAGCGAATTGTAGAAATTAAACAATTAGCAATTGGAAAAAATGCAGCAGAATTACAACAAATTTTACAATCAACTTCCAGTGAATTAATTGAAGTTGCTCCTTTATTACAATCTTTCCTGTTAACTTTTTTAGTGGGAGGTATTCTTTTATTAGTTACTATCTTTTTATTGTATTCATTCAGTCGAGCTAAAATTTGGAATTATCTTACAGGTAAGAAATTAACCAGGAAAAGTTTTTGGAAATGGAACGGATTAAATTCTTTATTAATCTTACTTTTAATAATTTATTTAATTCCTGTTGCTATTATTAAAACAGCTACTAACTTTATTATTTCATTTATTAACAATCAAACTATAACTTTATATCTCAATAACCTTTTAACAATAATGTTATCTTTTTTCTTTATAACGTTAGTTTATTTAATTTATTACAATTTTGCTAAGAATTATTCCGTCTGGAAATCTATTGGCGATTCTTTTCATGTTTTAAAATTAAAATGGAATGTTATTTACAAATTTTTATTTACTTGTGTGATGTTAAATATTATCCTAACTTTAATTTTTTATTACCCCATTAAGGTTTTTAGTCCTAGTTTAATTCCATTAATTTTAGCAATGGTTTCAATCTTTTTGTTACTTGCTTGGTATAGAACATTTTTAATTAGTAAATTATAAGATAATTGCCATAATTTAGGTTGTTCTTTTAACATAATTTCACGAGGGAGAACACTAATATTTATATACGCCTTTTGTTTATCTTCTTTATAAAAAAGATTTTAGATGTTTAAAATGGTTAATAAAAGGGGACAAGTTACAATCTTTATAATAGTAGGTATTGTAATTTTATTCTTATTTGCTGCTTATTTATATATGTCTCAGGAATATACTGTAGAAAAATTATCTAGTGAAAGTAAAGATGCAGGAGATTTTCAGTTAAATAAGTTAAGTTTAATTTCTTACGTAGAAGATTGTATTGAAGAAACTATTAACCCAGCAATTGATTTATTAGCAATACAGGGAGGATTAATTTATCAAGAAGAAGATTCATTAATTCTTTTAACAGATGACGGGATGATAAATTATGCTTATTTGAATGGAATGAAAGGTATCCAGAATAATAAGATGGAAAAAGATCTTAATTTTTACTTAGAAGAAAATATTATTTTATGTCTCGGAGGTTATGAGCAATTTGCAGAACAACTTGTTAAAGTAGAACCTAATTTTGCTAAAATTAAAGCAAACACGATAATTTCTAAAAATAAAATTACTGCAAATCTTGAATTTCCACATAAAGTAACTTTAACTAATGATAAAACTTTTTCAGTGAACACTTTCTCAAAAAAAATTAATGTTCCTTTGGGAGATCTGTTAGAAGAAGTTGAAGATGTTATTGATAATAATAAAGGTAAAATTGATTTAAATCACTTAAATAATTTAGATTTTTATCCCGTTGTTTTTCCTTACGATGAAAAAAC
>CAZRHO010000075.1:0-5352 GCA_964599955.1 uncultured Methanosarcinales archaeon | reverse complement strand
TTTCGTTTAAACTTGAAACTGCTGGAAACAAATAACCTTGTTTTTTATTATTTAAGACGTAAGTAATGTACAATTTTAAATCTTCTACAAGTTGATCAGAAAAAAGAGTAGCTAATCTGTCAATTTTTTTTTTGCCCAAGATTCTGATTTTATTTGTATTAAAATCAATATCTTCAATCTTGATCTTTGCTAATTCAAAACGACGTAAACCACAATATGCTAGTAATTTGATAATTACCTTGTCACGCAATTTTTCCGTATGTTTAATTAAAATTTTGACTTGATCTGGCGTTAAATGAAATTGACTACGAGAAACTGCTTTTTTCACCTTTACCTCTTTCATACGGCTAGAAAAGGTAATGAATTATTTAAATGTAACGTTTTAGTCGTTTTTTGTTACTTTTTAAGTCATATTTTGTATAAAGTGTTACGTAATGCGCCAAAGGCACTATTTGGTACAAAAACCTGGGATTTTTTTAGAAATTTTTTGTAAGTTTTATTGTTTGTTTGGTTTTTAGTTAGTTTAGTTTTTTTTCTTTATTTTTTGATTGTTTATAATAAAAACTCACTAAAAACTATTGTTAATGTTAGAAAACTTAATTGAGTCAAGATTATTAGAAAATATTTGTAAATAGACTACTGAAATAGACACTTTCTTAGCAACGAAAATTACTGTCGATGATCGAAAATTAAATACTTAAATCTTTCAATCATTTTTGTCCTGCTAGATTTATTCTTTATTTTAGTTCTAATCTTTGATTAATTATCGCGTGCTAAGATCTTTCAATCAAACACAAGAAAATTCAGAAAGAAGAATCAATTATACTTATTTAACTCTTTTTCAATGTTCTTTTCATTTACATTATAGAATTCATCAAAAGGTGGTCCATTCTGGCAACCATTTGGAGTACATTTCTCATCTTGACTACGCATGATACTATTATAAGAAGGCCTTACAAACTTATCACAACCACTATCACAATCACCACCACAACCTTTATGGGTAACAACATTTGGTATATCTGCCCAGGCTTTGTTTGCTTCTTCTTCATTTTTTAGACAATTAGGTCCTGTTTGAAAGGCAGAGTAAAATTCTTCAAAACCAGTAGAACTTGGCTTGGTTTGAACTACGTTATAATATTCATCCATTAAACCAGAGAAAGCATGACCAAACTCATGAATGAATAACCGATCAGGATATTCTTCACCTGATAATGAAATTCTAGCAGGGCCAGGTTTTCCAGCCATACTATTAGATCTGAATTTGTGATCTTTAGAAATAAATATAACATAATCAAACCAAGGACATCTGTTAGCTAATTTAACAACATCTGGCATGTAGGGTTGACTTCCAAAATTTTTCATATAGGGGTCTTGTTTATATTTCACTTCATTATTTGAATGAATGTACCACACATTAAATTTTTCTTTTTTAGACTTAAACGGTTCTTCTGAAAATAAACCATGTCCTTGTGCATCATAGTCAATCATCACTTCTAATTCATTAACAAAATCTTCTTCACTCCCATACCCGTCACCTACAATAAAGAGATCTACTTTTGAATCTCCACCATTCTTAATAAATTCTTTACAGACATCTTGTGCATTTAAATTATAATCTGGACAATCATATTCTTCTGAAATTTTAAAATCATCAAGGTTTATTGCAACTTCAAGATCAATAAACCAATCAATATACCAAGGTAAATCTTTATCAATTTGATCTTCAATGTAATTTTTTAGAACTGTTTCTGCTTTATCTTTTGTTTTGGGTGTTAGTTGATTTTCACCAAAGCATTTGATTTCTTTAGCTGAACATCCTATATCTATCATATCTACACACAAAGTTGCTTCTTTTAATTTTTTATCTGCTTCATCTTCTGCAATTCCCTCTAAAAAAGATAAGAAACTATCGGCTTTTATCTTAACCATCTTTTGTAAATTTTCTTTTTCCCAGGAATTACCATAATCTTTACAATTTTTTTTACTAAGAAAATATTTAACATCATGGGTTTTACATTTTTTACCAACTTGAGGTACTTCCATTAAACACTGATCATAGGAACAAGAAAATTTATTTGGACAACCATTTTGACAATTATCTGACTCCACTTCTTCTAAACAAGGTGAGCAACTTCCACCACAATCAATACCAGATTCATCATTATTTTTCACACCATCTACACAAGTATTGATACAAGTTGGAATGTTATCTATAAGAGAACATGAACAATCTTTTTGCTCACAGGTACAACCAATTTGATCCACTAATGAAGTTATTGACCCTGGACAAGCATCTAAATCATCTGGAATACCATCATTATCTAGATCTGGGAAACCTTGTTGAAGAACTGCCGTTACACTAAATAAAGATAAACTAAGAATTAAAATTACTGAAATAATTAAAATATTTATTTTCTTAACCAAGGCATTGACCCTCCACATTTATATTTTTAATTGCAATCTGCCAGACAAGAGGCATTTTTCCTCTATCTAATGGATTACTATCTACTATTCTAATTGCATACTCATAAGTCAATTTATTTGATTCAAGGTAAATATTAGTTCTATCAATGCTTTTTAAATAAAAATTACATTTATTCATTAAATTAATTTTTTGCTTAGTTTTAATATCTTGTAATAATTCTGAAGATACTTTGTATAATAAACCTAGTCTTAAAGGTATTTCAACTTTAATTTTTTTAATTTTTGATATTTCTTCACTCTTTTTAATTAGCAATGATGTTGATATAGTACTAAAAACTGAATTATCAGAGATAATAACTTCAATTGTTTGTTCTCCTGTTTGTTCTATTTCAATTCCTTGATTTTTAAAAATTAAAAAATCTAAGCAACTATTAATCTCTATATTAACATAATTAGCAATAATATTTTCAATTTCTTCTTTTGAACGTAGTTTAATTTCATTAGTATCTAATACATAGGGTAAGATATTATTATTTAAAAAATAATAAACATGCCTAAATGCCCCATCTCCAGGTTCATCATATTTACTATCACCACGAGGATTTATATAACCACCTTGTGAAGATACTTTATAAATAGCTTTCTCAGTAGTACTAAATAAACAACTTTCTATATGATTTTTAATTGGATCTTTAGTAACTTTATCTATTATGACCTTATCTACAACTTCCCTTTCTGATTTTAAAGAAAAAATAATTAGAAATAATAATAATATAACTAAACCTAATATAATAAACACCGTTACCTGTCCTTTTTTCATGTTATAAGTAATTGATAGTTATTTATATATTTAATCGTCAGTAACATTTAAATAAGCTTTTGTTAGGTCATATAAATATGTCTACATATAAAGAGTCAGAATGGGATATTAAGACTATTAAGCCAATTACAATTAAAAATTCTATGTTAGTAATTGACAAGAAAACAAAGTCTTTAGAAAGTAAAAGAGATATCTTAACAAATAACATCTCTAAAAAAGATTTTATTACCATTATCAAAGAAATTGAGGATCTAAAAAAAGATATTGATAAATTAGCTGTTTATGCCCATTTACGTTTTTGTGCAGATACAAATGATCAAAAAGCAGTAGCTGAAATGTCACAAGTTGAAACTTTCTTAACAAAGATTAGTAATAGATTAATCTTCTTCAACCTTTGGTTTAAATCTTTATCAAATAAGAAAGCCGATGAATTAATAGATTTATGTGGTAAATATAGATATTACTTTGAAATAATCAGAAAAAATAAGCCTTATACATTGAAAGAAAATGAAGAAAAAATTATCAATATTAAAGATAATACTGGTATTTCTGCTTTAAATAACATTTATAACATTTTTACGGCAAAATTTGAATTTGAATTTCAAGGTAAAACACACACACAGGAAGAAATGGTTACTTTTGTTCGATCAACTGATCCAAAAATAAGAAAGGAAGCATATCAAACCTTATTAGCTCCATTTGAACAAAATAAGGAAGTAATAGGAGAGATTTACAAAAACATAATAAATGATTGGAGAGAAGAAAACGTTAATCTTAGAGGTTATAAAACACCAATAAACGTAAGAAATGTTGTTAATGACATCCCTGATAAAGTAATTGAAGTTTTATTAAGAGTTTGCGAAAAAAATCAACCTCTTTTTCACCGATTTTTCGAGATAAAAAGGAAGAAATTAGGACTTAAAAAATTAAGAAGGTATGATCTTTATGCACCATTAAAAGAGGAAAAAGAAACGATTAGTTATGATAAAGCAGTTAATTTAGTTTTAGAAACTTTTGAAGAATTTTCACCACATTTTTATGACTGTGCTAAAAAAATTATCGACGATAACCATATACATTCAAAAGTTCAAAAAGGTAAAAGAAGTGGTGCATTTTGTTGTCCATCAACTACAGATTATTCTCCTTATGTATTATTAAGTTATACTGGTAAATTTCGTGATGTATCTACTTTAGCACACGAATTAGGTCATGGCGTTCATTTTATTTTATCTTCAAAACAAACTGAATTTACCCACGACGCTTGTCTTCCATTAGCTGAAACTGCTTCAATTTTTTCAGAAATGTTATTATCTGAAAAAGTTATGAAAAAAAATCCTAAATTAGCGAAAGAAATGTTATTTACTAAAGTTGATGATCTCTATGCATCAATAATAAGGCAAGCTGGTTTTGTAAATTTTGAAATTAAAGCTCATCAGATGATGCAAGAAGGTAAAACTATTGATGAATTAAGTGAAGTTTATTTAGATGATTTACGTAAACAATTAGGAATTGAGGTAGAAATTGATGATATTTATGCTTATGAATGGGCTTACATACCTCACATTTTTCATACACCATTTTATTGTTACGCCTATGCTTTTGGTAATTTACTTACCTTATCGCTTTATGAAACCTATAAAGAAAAAGGAGAAGATTTTGTTCATAAAATAATTGAAATGTTAGCTAAAGGTGGAAGCGAATCACCAATTGAAATCACTAAAGCAGTAGGTGTCGATATAACTTCTGAAGAGTTTTGGCAAAAAGGTTTCCTAGTTATTGAAAAAATGATTGAGAATTTAGAATAAATTATTTATCAATAAATTATTAAAAAAAAATAAAAAAATAATGTTAAAATTAATGATTTTTAAGAATTATTAATTTCCTGCTAATGCAACGTTTACAGCTTTTGGTCCTCTATCGCCTTCTTCAACGTCAAATGTAACTTGATCGTTATCTCTTAATCTTACACCTTCATTTAATCCACTTATGTGTACAAAGTACTCGTTACCATCGTCTGCTTGGATAAATCCAAAACCTTTACCTTCGTTATAAAATTTTACTGTTCCTTCCATTTTTGTTTTTTTATTAAGAAGATTTTATTCTTC
>CAZRHO010000074.1:0-5431 GCA_964599955.1 uncultured Methanosarcinales archaeon | reverse complement strand
AGTGGCATAGAATATAATCTAACTAATTGTTTTATAAATATTTAGTTTAAAAAAATTATTTCAGCCTAATAGTTTCTAAGTTCTTAGGTGCAATTGTTTCAATCCGATAAGCTTTATGAATAGATGAAGCTAAATCTAAACATCTTGAACTTTCTCCATGCACTACAATAACTTTTCTTGGTTGTGGATTACATCTTTTAACATAATTCATCAACTGCCTCCTATCAGAATGATTAGTTATCTCAACCTTATGGACATCCATTTTAATTTTAAGAACTTGATTCTTATCGGCAACACCCCTAATTTCTTTCTCGCCAGATCTAATCCTATGTCCTAAACTTCCCGGGGGTTGATAACAACTAAAAATTATTGCATTTTTCTTATTTTCAGCTAAATTTTTAAGATATTCAACAGAAGGTCCACCAGTTAACATCCCAGAAGTTGCTAAAATTAAACAAGCCCCTTCTTCCTGAATAACTTGTAGTCTCTCTTTATGAGAACCTACTTCCTTAAAAATAGGAGATAAAAAAGGATTTTCTTCTTTATGAAAAATCTGTTGTCTTAAATTTCTATTAAGATATTCTGGATAAGCTGTATGTATTGCCGTAATATCCCATAACATACCATCAACATAAACGGGTGCTTCTGGGATCTTTTTCTCACGCATTAACCGTTCAATTATTACCATTACTTCTTGTGCTCTCCCTGAACCTAATACTGGCATCAATACTTTACCCCCACGTTTAAATGTATCCTTAACAATTTGAATCATATATTCGTCAGCTTCTTGTTCAGCCATAACATTATTCTTCCCACCATAAGTGGATTCAATCATTAAAGTTTCAATACGAGGGAATTGCGTGTTACCTGGTTCTAAAACATTAGTTCTCGCATATTTTAAATCACCTGTATAAGCAAAATTATGTAAACCATTTCCAATATTAAAATGAACTATTGCACTTCCTAAGATGTGACCTGCATTGTAAAGAGTTAAACGAACATCTGGAGTTATATCACTTACTTCATCATAATCTAAACAGATTGTATGAAGTACCATTTGTTTAACTTCTTCACTAGTAAAAATTGGTTCTTTTCCTTCAGCCCTTTGAATTTTAATCATATCTAATTGTAACAAAGCCATTACATCACGAGTTGGATAAGTACAATAAACGGGACCACGATAACCAAATTTAAATAAATAAGGAATTAACCCACTGTGATCTAAATGAGAGTGAGTTACTACAACTGCATCAATCTCGCTTATGTTAAATTCTGGCGCATCCAAATAAGGATAAGTTTCAGTTCCATCTTGCCCTGGATCAATACCACAATCAATCAAAACTCTTGATTCTGGAGTTTGAATTAAGAAGCAAGTTCTTCCTACTTGCCGAGAAGCGCCTAAACAACTTAAACGAACCCATTCGTGCTTCTTTGACCTTAGCCAGCCATCATAAATACGATGTCCGGTTTTATCTAAGAATTTTTTACGTTCATTAGAACTTTCGTAAAGAACTGACCTGATACTCTCAATTAATTTTGATCTTAATGGCGGTACTCTTTTAACTTGCGCCACCCATAATGTTTTAGCAGAAATATTTCTTAAATTTTCACCATGTTTACCAATAACTAACCCTGGTTTCTCTGCATGGATAATCACCTGACTTCTTGGCGCATCAAAAATAAAATTTTGCACGCCAGCATCCTTGTCAACCATCTCTCGAATTAACTTTTCAGCCTTCTCCATTTCCATACAAAGTGAAGGATCTGGACGTAATTCAATTCTTTTCTTAAATTCTTTAACGGCAGATTTGATTGAACCTTTATTATCTAAAAAATAATCTTTATCTTTAGTGTAAAGAACAATGTTTGCCCCTTCAAATGCTGAATTATCTACTTTACCTTGCGGTAAAACCTTATTTATTTCTTTTAAAATATTACCCATTGTAATATACCCTCGTTATTTAATTATTATAATTAATATTTTTAAACAGAATTTCTCTGATTTTTAATTTTTATAATGTTGTTACTAAATCTTTATTCATGACCCTTTTGATTCCTTTCTCAGTAACGACCACTACATTAACTCCATTTCCTGAAGCACTATCGCGTTGCAAGGCAGTGTTAATACATTTAACAGCTAAGTTAGCTCCTTCATCGACACTCATCCCTTCTTTAAATTGTGTTTCTAAAACACCATAAGCAAAGACACTTCCTGAACCAGAAGACACATAATCTTTTATTTTAGTTACACTTCCATCCGGAAATAAGTCATAAAGATAAATTCCCGAAATATCTCTCCCGCCTAATAGGAAATGAGCAATCCCAGGGAACATGCTCATTTTTCTTAAATTACTGTAAAGCAATCCGCCTAATAAGTTAGCTGCTTCTTTAGCACTTGGACGTTTATTTGTCCTTACTTCTTTTAATTTTAATTCTGCCCTTATTAATTTAATTAATAACTGAGCTTCCGATACGCTCCCCGCAATAGTTACAGCAAAGTCATCAGAAATCACATGAACCTTTTCAGCTTGTTTATCTACAATCATGTGACCTGCTGTTGCTCTTTTATCTGCAGCTAAAACAACACCACCTTCACAAACAATACCTACAGTAGTAGTTCCTGTTTTTAATTGATTTTCCATAACTAACACCAAGAATCATTAACATCTATCATGATTTATTAAGATAATAATCACCTTCATTTTTAAATCTTTTGTTTCTTTTGAAAATGTTATAAAATACTAACACCTTCTAAATTTTTTCTCCAACTCATTGACAGTCGTCTTAAACATTGTTGGTCTGCCATGAGCACAAGTATAAGGATGTTCGCATTTTTGTAATTCACCAATAATATTCTTTATTTCCATATTGGTTAATTCATCGCCAGCCATGACTGCAGCTCGACAAGCTATCCTTGTAATAATAGTCTCTTTTAGACTCATTAGAGAATTATTACCTTCAATTAAATCATTTAACAAAGAATGAAACATTTCTTTTGGTTGTAAACGATTGAAAATAACTGGAATGGTTTTAAGTAAAATTGTTTTTTCACCAAATATTTCAAAATTAAAACCAAATTTATTCAAATCTTCCCTTTCTTCTTCTAAAACTGACATATCTTGTAAAGACAATTCAATAACTTCTGATTTTAACAATCCCTGTATAGAAACTTTTTCATCCAATAATTGCCTCATGAATTTTTCATACATCACTCTCTCGTGAGCAGCATGTTGGTCAATAAAAAAAAACACCATCTAGGGTTTCAGCTACAAAAAAAGTTTTATGAACTTGCCCTAAGAACCTAATATTAGGAAATTTAATTGTTTCAGATATAATTTCCCCTGCTTCTTGTTTTATTGGACTTACTTTCTCGTTAACATTAACAAAAGTTTTTTGAATATTATTAATTTCGGAAACCTTCTCTTTAGTCTCTAAAACTGTTTGTGTGCTTCTTTCAAAATCATATTTAGCCCTACTTTTTATAAATTTAAGATTATTTTGATTGTTAAAATCTCCTTGCTGCTCAAACTCAACATCCAATACAGGAATCAAATTATTTTCTTTTAATGTGTCGTTAACAGCTTTGGTTAAAACTCTCTTGACCTGATCATTTTGTTCAATCTTAATTTCATATTTCTGCGGATGAACATTGACATCAATTTTTTTAGGGTCTACCTTCAGATTTAAAACAAAAATAGGATGCTTATTCACAAATAAAAGAGAACGATAACCTTCATAAACTGCTTTAGACAAATCATTACTTTTTATCCATCTACCATTAACAAAAAAAACTTGTTGATTTTTATCATTTCTTGATTGATATGGCTTACTGATATAACCTGAAATTTCAATTGCTTCATCCTTATAGTTCAAAAGTAAAAGTTCTTTAGTGACGTTTGCTCCATAAATCGAAGCTAAATTATTCCTTTGATTTTCAACTGCAGGTGAATTCAACAGTTCTCTTCCTTCATGAATTAACTTAAATGAGACATTTTTATTGGCTAAAGAATAATTAGTAACTATATCAATTATATGTCTCATTTCTACAGAATCAGTTTTCAAGAATTTTTTTCTAGCTGGAGTATTGAAAAAAAGATTTCTTACTTCAATTGTTGTTCCCCTCTCAGCCGCGATAACTCCCGAATTAATTAAAATCCCCCCTTCAATAACTAAATTGAACCCTTCTAATTTTTCTTCTTTTTTAGTTACGATAGACAATTGAGAAACAGCAGCAACACTAGCTAAAGCCTCACCCCTAAAACCTAAAGTTTGAATAGAAAACAAATCATCTTCGGAATTAATCTTACTAGTAGCATGCCTTATAACACAATTTCTAGCGTCATCTTCATCCATCCCTTCTCCATCATCTATTACTTTAATCGACTTTTTACCAGAATCTCTTATGTCGATGGTTATTCTAGTAGCTCTTGCATCTAGTGAATTTTCAATTAGTTCTTTAACTACAGAAGCAGGTCTTTCAACAACTTCCCCTGCTGCTATTTTATTAATTAAATTTTCATCAAGAACAGATATTTTTGACATAGAAAACCAGCATTATCTTAATTTATATTTATTATTGTAATCTAAGATAAATAATCATTTATTGATTGAAATAACCATTCTCTTTACAGAAAGATACAGTTTTTTCAAAGACTTCTTTCATTTCCGGGAATTCTTCTAAATATTTCTCCTTTTTACTTCTTAAAAATTCTTCTGTCCAACCCGCCCAATCTTCTTTATAATCTAATTCGTGAATTTCAGCATCTAACGCATCAATAGCTTTAGCAAACCTAGCTTCTAAGGTTTTTCTTTCTTCATATTCGTTAAATAATGAAACAAATTTACTCGATAAAACTTCAGGAATATTATCTTTAAGGATATGCATTGCTTCTAACTCCTTCTTTTTCTTGTTTTTCCTATCTTCTTCCTTACTTATACACACATCACCTGCTTCAATCTCCACCACATCATGATCCATCAACAACTCATAAACTTTAAGCCGATCTAATTTAACAGTCATTTTACTCATAAAATAATCTGCCAAAATTAAACAACTCCAACTATGTTCAGCAGAACTCTCTTTTCTACCAGAAACAGAACATGATCTTTCAATATTTTTTAAGCGGTATAATTTTCTTAATTTATTTATTTCATCCATCTTTTAAAAATCCGTTAATTTTTTTTCAGCAGAATAATAAACTAAAGTAGTGTTGCCTTCTTTGCCAACAACTTTCTCAGTAGAAATAAACCTTGCTTCTTTCAATTTACTAACTCGACGTTGAAAACTTTTATAACTCATCTCGCCACCCATCTTAGTATAAGAAGCATATATGTCTCCTATTTTATTACCATCATGATCCTTTATTAAATCTAAAATTAGTTGTAAATCATCATCTAATCCTTCTTTTGGTTTAATATGAAAATCATCTAC
>CAZRHO010000073.1:0-5468 GCA_964599955.1 uncultured Methanosarcinales archaeon | reverse complement strand
ACAATGCCTAAATCATCTACTTAACACTTCACTTTTTTCAATTGCTTGTTCAGCTACAGCACGTAAATCCTCCTGTTGCAACAGTTTAAGTGCGCGAATCGCGTTAAATTCTTTTTCTGCAGCTAAATAAAAAGCATTATCAGTTATCCCTATTTCCACATCACGATGTTGCGATCTACCAATTATAAATGCTAATATTCTTGATAAACAATCATTTACTCTCCTTCCGAATAAGGTGTGAAAAATAACATATTTCCTACCCCTGTCCATATAAGTTTCAATTAAGATTTTTTTATCTGAAGGAATTTCGCTGAAATGATATTGATCATAAAAATATTGATAAATACTTTCTGCTGCTTTTTCATTCACGTAAAGAAATTCATGGATGAATTTTAGAATTTCCTGTTTTTTTTCTTTATTCTCAAAACGATCTTCCATTAATCTTCTAAAGCGTGAAATTTCCATTGCTAAATCAAAGGATAAGGGTAACATTTCTGAGAACCAAGAAGGAACTGTTGGTGGTCGACTAACTGAGGAACTTACTTGCGCTGTCATTCCTCTACTAAAACGAAACATGTAAACATTTCCACCAAGTACAAAAACATCGCCTGGTTTTAAACGTTCTAAGAATCCTTCATCAATCATCCCTACAACTTGTTCACCTATTTTAACTTTAACGTAAGATTCTTCCGGAATTGTACCTATGTTAGTCATATAAATAATCCTGGCCATTTTTCCTCTTTTACCTATGTCTCCGGTATCGCGATCATACCAAATACGTGCATAAACATGACGTTCTTCTAAACTAACATATTGCCCAGAAAGGTATTTGATAATTTCAAAGAAATCATCCCATTCTAAATTATGATAACAATAACTATTTTTGATTAATTGAAATAATTCATAGATGTTAATGACTTCATTGATAACTATTCCATAAATTTTTTGAGAAAGAACATCTAAAGCATTTTGCGGTATATGTACACGGTCAATTTTTTTCTCAATAGCAGATTTTAATAGAAGTGAACATTCAATTAAATCGTCACGATCCATAACAATTATTCTAGCTTTCACAGTACTATGTAATTGATGACCGGCTCTTCCAGCACGCTGAAGAAAACGAGCCACTGACTTTGGAGAACCTAAACAGAGAACTAAATCAACGTAACCAATATCTATTCCTAACTCTAACGAGGTTGAAGAAACGACAGTTTTTAATTTTCCTTCACGTAAATCTTGTTCTGTCTTGAAACGATTGTCTTTACTTAAACTACCATGATGCGCAGCAATTTTTTCATCAGGATAAAAATCAGGGAACATTTCTTTCAAATTATGAACTACCCTTTCTGTAGCTGCTCTAGTATTAGTAAAGATAAGTGTAGTTTTATGTTCCTGTATCAACTGATGCATCAATTCATACATTTTACGATGTTTCAACATATAATCAGTATCAACTAAACTTCTTACTGGAGAAAGAACTTGTAAATCCATCTGTTTAAGAAATTGTACGTCAACAATGCCACAATTACGTTGCTTATCCCCTTGATAACCAACTAAATAACCTGCAATTTCTTCTAAAGGAGCAATGGTTGCACTTAAACCAACTCTTGTTAACCCTTGCGAGAGACGTTGTAAACGTTCCATAGTTAAACTAAGATGAACACCTCTTTTATTTTCCGCTAAACTATGGATTTCATCAACAATTAGCCATTGAATTTTACTAAGATGTAACTTAAACTTTGGGGAATTAATCATGATTGCTAAAGATTCAGGTGTTGTGATTAAGATGTGAGGTGGTTTCTTTAACATTTTTTGTTTTTGATATGCAGTAGTATCGCCAGTTCTTACACCTACTCTAAGTCCCAAATTTTTTTCTGCAACTTCTTCCAATTCTTTTAATGGCCCAAGAAGGTTATGTTCAATATCATAATTAAGAGCTTTTAATGGAGAAACATACACACAATATACTCTATCTTCTAAGATTTGTTTTTCGGCTGAATCTACAAGTTCATTTAAAATGGAAAGAAAAGCAGTAAGTGTTTTACCTGAACCGGTTGGCGCTGAAATTAAAACATTTTTCCTGTTATGAATTTCCATTACTCCATATAATTGTGGAAGTGAAAATTCTTTAAATTTTGAAAAAAACCATCGGTTAATGAATGGATGGAACACAGATTTCAGATGTACAGGTTTATAAGGTTCAGTTAATTGTTTAATCATAGTATAGAAAACATCTATTTAAATAACTATTTTAAACTATTATTAAAAAGATTTGGGTAAAAAGAAGATTTAACCCTAACAAGGTGAATTTTTTAATATTTGTTCTAATGTCTGTGAAAAACGATCATAATGGTCTTTATCTGAATATTTCTTAGCTTTATTTTTCTTTTTATTAATTGAAGAAAAAAGACGTCCAGCTAATTTATAAGATTGACGAAGGATCTTAGGAGGAATCCTATGTTCATAAGACCTTTTTTTAGTTTCGCTCCATCTAAAATCCTTAACTGTGAAATCTCCATCATGCACAGAATAACATTCTAAATCATATTTTGGAGAGAATTGAAACACCCTACTTTTAACATCACGTGGATAATATATCCGATCATTAATAACGTAAATCCCATTAGTAATCTCCATTCTAATACCTTGAGGAATGTGAACCCTACTTTTTCCAAAAGTTTGATCTCGATGATGAATAGAAAGTTTACTCATTCCTCTATTTCTAATTAACTCTAAATTATAATACACGGGGATTATTGGGATCTCTTCATGAGGTATTTCCAAATCTAACATATAGAGCATATTAATAATATGTATTAACTAATTTAAATAGATTATTACAATCAAAAACCAAAAATTATTTTAAGAAAGAGAGAATCCTCCAGTTAGGTGATATAGATTGAAGATAATTTTATTAGGGCCGCCAGGTAGCGGTAAAGGAACTGTTTCTGAACGTTTAGAGAAAGTTTTCAATTTATTACATGTATCTGCGGGTGAATTATTAAGGGAAGAAGTTAGTAAAGAAACAACTATTGGTAAAGAAATTAAAAAATATATTGAACAAGGCCACCTTGTTCCTAATCAATTTGTAGTTGAAATGATTAAGTTGGATGTTGCTGAGAAGGAAGATTATATTTTAGATGGATTTCCCAGAACAGTTGAACAAGCAGAATCAATTAACGATTTAGCAATAGATTTAGTGATTTATTTAGATGTCCCTGAAGATATTGTTATTGAAAGGTTATCACTACGCAGGATGGATCCCGAAACTGGAAAGATATATCATCTTAAATTTATTCCACCACCTGAAGATATCAAAAATAGGCTTGTTCAAAGAAAAGATGACCAGGAAGAAGTTATCAAAGATCGTTTCAAAGTATATCATCAAGAAACAGAACCATTAATTGAATATTATTCTAATAAAAAATTATTGAAGAGAATTGACGGTTCACTTCCACCAGAAGAAGTTTATCAAGAAGTTAAAAAATTAGTTGAAGAATTTAAAAAATGAATCCAATTTCTATATTTGCTATAATTGGAAGTATTTTATCTTTCTACGCTCTTTATGTTAAATGGAAAGCACATGATGAGAAATATAAACCATTATGCGATGTTAAAGAAAATATTTCTTGTACTAAAGCCTTTACAAGCAGATATGGGAAGTTAGCTGCATTACCAAATCCATTGTATGGGTTATTCTTTTATACTTTATTATTTTTTTTAATTGATTATGCATTTTATTTTGGATTGATTGCTTTGCCAATAACAATTTATTTAGCTTACGTTTCTTATGTTAAGCAAAATAACTTTTGTTTAGTCTGTAACGGGATCTATTTAATTAACATTTTAATTCTAATTTTTAGTTATCTTTAAATATCACCAATAATTACATCAAATAGATGGTAGAAATATTAATTGCTATTGGTTTAACTTTAATTAGTCTTGTATTCTTAGTTAAAGGAGCAGATTTTTTAATTGATGGAGCAGCAGATTTTGCACGTTGGATGAAAGTTTCACCAATCTTGGTTGGGTTAACAGTTGTAGCTTTTGGAACATCTCTGCCGGAGTTTATAGTAAGTTTATTTTCAGTTTTAGGAGATAAAGCTGACATTTCTATTGGTAATGTAATTGGAAGTAACATTGCTAACATTGCTTTAGTCATTGGTATTTGTGCAATGATTGTTAGTTTAGAAACTAAATCTAAAACTTTAATTTATGAATTTCCTTTCCTTATTGTTTCCACATTCTTATTGTTAATATTAGGTAATGATAATTTTATTTTTAATCAAAATAATTTTTTATTAGGCAGGTTTGATGGGATGATTTTCATTTTAATATTTTTATTTTTCATTTATTATGTCTTTAGATCAATAAAAAATGATAAAAAATCAGTAGAAAAAGAATTTGCCGCAGAAATTAAACATGATAATTCAACATTAAAAAATACTTTATTAATTATTGGTGGAATTGTTGGTTTATTTATTGGTGGAAAAATGTTTATCACTGCAGCTAGTGATTTAGCTAAATTGGCTGGGTTAAGTGATGCCTTCGTTGGTTTAGTTATTGCCGCATTGGGAACATCATTGCCTGAATTGTTTGCATCAGGAATGGCTGCTTGGCGTGGTCATGGAGATTTAGCTATAGGTAATATTGTTGGTAGCAACATTTTCAATGTACTTTTCGTTTTAGGAGTTACAAGTTTAATTAAACCAATTCCTGTTAATTCAGCGATCTTAGGTTTAGATGGGATGATTATGCTGGCAGTTACCTTACTTTTCTTAGTTTTCGCTACCAGTAATAAGAAGTTGCATAAATTAGAGGGTGCTGGTTTAGTTACTTTTTATGTCATGTATTTAGCTTTCTTGATAATTAGATTGTAACAAGATTTAAATAAGAAGTTCTATCATTAATCAGCAAAAGAGTTGAAACATATGAAATTTAGAACTTTTACTTTAGATCCATTCCAGGAACAGTCAATAAAAGCTATTGATAATAACAATAGTGTAGTTGTTTCTGCACCTACCGGTTCCGGGAAAACGCTGATTGCCGATTATGTTATTTATAAGAATAGAAATAATAATAAACGAATAATTTACACTGCGCCAATTAAAGCTCTTTCCAACCAGAAGTATAAAGATTTCTCACAAGAGTTCGGTGTAGATAAAGTCGGTTTAATGACAGGGGATATCGTAATTAACCCCCATGCAAAAATCCTGATCATGACTACTGAAATTTATCGGAACATGGTTGTTAGCGCTGATAAGGAAATTGAAGATATCGCTTACGTGATTTTTGATGAAATTCATTACATTAATGATATCGAGAGAGGTTACGTCTGGGAAGAATCAATAATTTATAGTTTACCAACTGTACGTTTTTTATGTTTATCTGCAACGATTCCTAACGCTGAAGAATTTGCTGCTTGGATAAGGGCAATTAAAGGTCACCAAGTTGACACGGTAGTGGCT
>CAZRHO010000072.1:0-5630 GCA_964599955.1 uncultured Methanosarcinales archaeon | reverse complement strand
CGTATTAGTTCTTTTTTATTAAGGTCTTATTCTGCACATATTGAATATACTAGATTTGCTCCATCAAGATTTGTTTTAGGAAAGTTTGCTTTTTTAAGGTCTGCTCCTTCAAGGTTTGCTCCTGTAAAATCTGCTCCAGTAAAATCTGCATCACTAAGATTTGCTTTTCTAAAATTTAAACCCATTAACTTCGCATACCAACTAACTCCCCTCCAACTCTTATCCCATTTAAAGTTTGCTCCAGAAAGATTAGCTCCTTCAAAATTTGCTCCTTCAAAACTTGTTCTAGTAAGGTTTACTCCAGTAAAGTCTGCAGAACTAAAATCTATACCTTCAAGGTATGCTCCTTCAAGATTTGCTCCTTTAAAGTTTGCTTTTCTAAGATCTGCTCCTTTAAGGACTATTCCTTTAAGCAATACTCCTTCAAGATTTACGCGACATAAGTTTGCATTTGTAAAATTTGTTCTTCTGAACCTTGCTGAACTAAAATCTATACCTTCAAGGTTTGAACTCATTAATTCAGCATCCCAGAAGCATGTTCCTTTAATTTTTGTTCCAGTTAAATTTGCTCCTTTAAGGTTTGCACAAATAAAGCTTGTTTGATCAAGATTTGATCCCATGAGGTCTGCTCCCTTTAGATTTGCTTCTTTAAAATTTATTTCAGTAAGGTTTAATCCAGTAAGATCTGCTCCCTCAAAATATACACCTCTTAGATTTGTTCCAATAAGGTTTGCTCCAGTAAAGTTTGCAGAACTAAAATTTATACCTTCAAGGCATGCATACTTAAGGTTTGCTCCTGTAAAGTCTGCTCCAATAAAATTTGCTTCTCTAAGGTTTGTATATTCAAGATTTGCTCCTTCAAGATTTGCTCTTTCAAGGATTACTCCTTCAAGATTTGCTCCTTTTAGGTTTGTTTTAGTAAGGTTTGCTCCTTTAAAGTTTGCTCCTTTAATTTTTGCTCCTTTAAAACTTGTATGTTCAAGATTTGATTCCGTGAGGTCTGCTCCTTCAAGGTTTGCTTCTCTAAAATTTGCTCCAGTAAGATCTGCTCCATTAATGTTTGCTTTTCTAAAATTTAAATTCATTAACTTCGCTCGCCATTTAACTCCACTTATCCGTTTCCCAAGACTGTTAAATCTTACCCTATAATTATCACATCTAAGGTTTACTCCAGAAAGATTAGCTCCTTCAAAATTTGCTCCTTTTAGATTTGTTTTAGTAAGGTTTGCGCCTTTGAGGTTTGCAGATCTAAGGTTTGCTCCACTAAAGTGTACTTCAGTAAGGTCTGCTCCTCTAAGGTCTGCCTCTGAAAGAATTGCCCCTTTAAGGTATGCTTTTTTAAGGTTTGCTCCACCAAGGTATGCTCCTTCAAGTTTTATTTCTGAAAAATCTCTTTCACCAGCTGCGTACTTTTCTAATAATTCTTTGGCTCCCATTTTTACGCATATACAGCAGACCTTAAACTATCTACTATTTCCCTAGCTTTTTCTTTACTCTTTTGAAATCCTGAATCATGAACATAATGTCTAATTAATCTTGGTAAGATTGACTTATGTGCTTCTTCCCTAGTCATAATGTTTAGGGACGACAATACTTCTACAAATAATTGTCCTCCTTTAAACGTATAACTTTCTCGATGATTATCGTTCTTAGGTACCGGTAAACTTACTATTCCTAAATTTAAATTAGGAATAGACACCCACCTCCCACTTTTCAATTTAGCTTGTTGTAACTTTTCTTTAAGTTCTTTTGATTCGTTAGTTGAATAAAAATTATTTAACATCTCTTCAATAGTTCTATCAATGTTTTCTTCTTGTTCTTGTAATTCTGGGTTGTAAATTATTGGATCATGCCATTGATCTTCAGGAAGACCTGCGTAAATCTCTAACATTCTATGGACGTAAGGTCTGAAATCTTTAGCTACTGATAATATATCATTAAAACCATACTTTGTCTTTATTTTGCTAGAGAGATCAGTTTCAATTACTTCCATACCATTTTCCTCAGTTGGCTTTAACTTAATTCCAGAAATTTTATATCCTTTCAATTTTAAATTGATTAATACTTCTAGACTACATGGCTCTATTAGATTTTTATGAAGAAATGATTGTTTATGGGGTAAGGATTGTGTTTCATTTTCAGGCTCAAAAATTGCATCTATGCTAGGTTCAAAACAAAGATCTATGTTACCTAGTACATTATGTAAATATCCAATATTTTGTACTTTAACTTGTAAATATTCTTCATTATTAATCTGAGATTGATAATCTCCAAAAATCTCATTGTCTTCAAAATTCAAATTGATTTCTAATCTTTCAGCAATTTCTTGCATGAACCGCATTGGATCAATATAATTTTCTGGGAAAAACTTTTGACATGACTCGTTCAATTTTTCAAAGAGCTCTGTCCTCCTTCTTTCCTCTTCTTTTCTTCTCTCTTGTTCTTCTTTTTCTCTTTTACGATCGGCTTCAGATCGCCCGTCATCATACCCATAGATTCTCCCATTTTCATCATCTCTTTCAGAGTGATAAGATTTTTCATAAATAGGAGTTATATTTTTTTCAAAAAATCCAGTTAGATCATTACCTGATTTCTCTAAATTATAATTTTTCTTATAATCACTAATCGGAAAATTATTTTCCTCCTTATTATGAACATTAAGATCATAATATTCGGGAGTTTTATGTGAAAAAATTATCTTTTCTAATATAGGATTTATATTTTTTTCATTTTCAAAATCTGGTACATTAAATTTATCTGAATCTTTCATTGTACAAATCTCACCCTTCCTTTATAGAAAGATAAGT
Organism: uncultured Methanosarcinales archaeon; assembly: GCA_964599955.1. GTDB lineage: Archaea > Nanobdellota > Nanobdellia > Woesearchaeales > GW2011-AR9 > CAZRHO01. Next base: position 2,823 of record CAZRHO010000072.1, on the reverse strand, counting down.
CATACCCTTTCTTCTCATTACAATTTTCATCTTTCTGGTAAATTAAAAGATGACATCCTTTTTTCATATTTTCACATTTAGTTCTCTTAGGTGTAATGTACGCTTTTTCAGTAAACCCATATTCCTGCATACTTTCATTGAACCTTTTTACACATTTAGGATCAACTGAGTATGGTAAAGAAATCATCCATTCTCCACCATCTTTCAAAATCCTGTTAGTTTCTAGAATACAATCTTCAACTTCAGACCTATTATCATCCTGACCCAAATAGAAAATAGTGTAAGATGTAATTACTGCATCGGCACACTGATCATTTAAAGTTGTATCTGTGGCAGTAGCATTAATGTAATCATTATTAATCCCTTCTTTTTCACATACTTTTTTCCCTCTCTTTAAGAAAACTGGATCGATATCTACACAAGTAACTTCTTTTCCTGTAGCTCTTGATAACCTAAGCGATTTTCTAAATCTTCAACTAAATTTCCAATAAGTTCTAAAGTAACTTGACTGGCACTATTTTCCCAACCATCTTCATAAAGGTTTCTCCATTTACGCCAACCTTTTCCTCTTACTAATTCTGAGAATTGTTCTTCACCTAAATTTCTCCATTGTGTTTGTGTTAAAGTAGCTAAATGGAAAGGTGTAATGTTAGTGAAATTTCTTGGTGCTACTAATCCTTGTAAATGTGTTATTGCTTTGTCAACTTGAGTTACATCATAAATGGACTGGTCACTTCTTGTAATTTTCCTTCCTTCATAAAATTTATCGACAATTGTCTCCTTAGCTTTACGCATATGTAACATGTCAGAATCTATTGTTCTTGGCATGAATTTTTTAGGAACAGTAACCTCATATTCTTCACATATTTTTTCAAGACAATTTATCATTAATTTATCAAGATGTCTACTTTCAGTAATCAAATTATAATGTGTGACATTACCATGTTGACCTCTTCTGTAAGGTCTTCCAGTTAATTGTTTTTGTCCACGTGGAGTCATCTCAGGTTCTAAACTAATTAAAGAACAAGGTTTTTCCCCAGTAGTAAGATCAATACTTTCTTCAATAACTGGTGAACATATAATAACATCATAACCACTATTTTCATCTCTAAATAATTTATAATTATCTTTCCTTTTATTCTGTGAAGTGTCTCCACAAACTACTAAAACATTCCTTTCATTACCTTCTTTATCATATTTAATATGATCTGCAATGCTATCAATAACTCCATTTACAAAATTAGTTTTAATGATAACCTTTTCTCCAGAAGATGTAAGTTTATCAGTCAATTCACTTACCTTTTTAAGTTTAGACGATTCAACTTGGTCATAACTTGCAGAATATTTAGATAAATTAGCATCGTAAAGAATTTTTCTTAATTCAGATAATCCTTGCCCTAACATAACACAATCTGACCATGCTTTGAAATAAATCTCTGCTTCATTTCTTGACAATTTAACAGGGACAATTTTTTCTTGGAAATCAGGTAGGCCTAATTCTTCTTTAAGTTCTTCCCTTGATAACCTAAACCATAACTGACGTTCTAATAATTCTTTCATTACATCTGGTCCACAATAAGAAAACATATCGCTTGATTTGTACTTACTTGGATCTAACATATGGAAGATCATAGCTAAATCACTATATCTATTAGGTATTGGTGTAGCAGAAAGAAGTAATAAATGTTTATCAATTGAATATTGATTTAATCTTTGAACAGTTTTACCTCTTAAAGAATTTTTTCCTTTAGCATTATGACACTCATCTAGAACAAATAAATCTGGAGAATTACTTCTTATTACATCTTCTAATTCTAGCCAACGTTTATCATAACGAGGTAAAGTTATTGAACCTTTATGAAGTTCTAATTTATTTAATTCTTCATTATTAGATATCGAATATTTAATTCCTACTTGATCTAATGTTTTTTTTAATTTATTATAAGTTCTACCCCCTTCAGGTAAAATGATATTTTCCCAAGATAAAGTGATGGAATTTTCATCTTCGGAAATTTCTTGTTTTATATTTTTCTCTTTATTTTTACCATGCATTGAACTTTCAGCGGCATGTAATGCTTTCTCTAAGTTTATCCATTTAGAATTATATTCAGGGATTTGTAATTTTTCCCAATTAATAATTGTGAAATCTGTATCTTCTGTGACTTTTTTTAAATCTTGATAAGTTTCTACAGTGACAACTTTTTGTTCTTCAAAACCTAATCTTTGTGCATACCTTTGAATTTCATCTTCATGCCAAGCATTTAACATTCCTGAATTAGGAGCTACAACAAAAGCCGAATGACGTTTTCCATAATGTTGATCAAGATATAATTTACTCCCAATAGCGGTTAAGGTTTTCCCATTAACACCAGTATCATCAGCTACTAAAATTCTTTGGTTATCTATTAAAGCCTTCATACGGACAGATTGAGCAAAAGTTGGCCAACCTTCATCAGCAGTTTCAGTAATTTTATCATGAAATTCTAAATATCCCTCTAACTGACTCAATAAATCTTCTAATAATACAGTTTTATCTAATGTCTCTATTTGTTGATCTAGCATTATATACAATTAAAATAACCTCATTTATAAACTTTTTGTCAAATTAGTCACTTCCCAGTAGTATCTTTTTTGTTCTTTTAAGATTGTAATTTGTGTTAAAATATTCTTAAAATGATCTAGAATTCTTATTTAAAGAAATAAACAACTTCAACTTAATATTAATTTAGAATTAATCTGTTGGATTAAATAATAAATATGCTTCTTGTGGGTCTAAGTCAGGGTAAGAATTTTTAGCCATTTCTCTTAAATCACGTTCAACTA
>CAZRHO010000071.1:0-5741 GCA_964599955.1 uncultured Methanosarcinales archaeon | reverse complement strand
GTTCTTTTTGAGCTTTTTTAAGTTCCCTATCTGCAGCCTGTACATCTGGATCATTTTCAACTTGTCTATTAATAATTTCTTCTTCAACTTGTTCTGTAACTTTGTCTGCATCTAAATCATCACCAAATTCGCTATCGTCAGCTCCTCCTGCTGCATATTTTTCATCATAATTTCCAATTTTTGGTTTAGCTTCAGCTCCCTTTGGAGATTCACCCATCGCTCCCGGTCCTTTATCGCCAAACATATCTTCCTTACATGGACATACAATCATATCGTCTGGGTTTGCATTTTCTCCATAACTAAGAACTGCTTCATTCATTTGATTTGATGCGCCAGGGTTCTGTTGCATAAATTCGCTAGCACTTTGCTTACCGCCAAGACAATTGTTTTGTGGACAGTTTGAAATTACTTTTAATTGACCATCGATTGTAATCTCTTTGACTATACAGTCTAAATCTGGTGAATCTAAATGAAATTCTGCACCAGCAATTCCACCTGCAGGCATATGACCTGCTTTACCTGCTAGTGGTTTATCACAACCAATCAAGAATAAACTAATAATAATTAAAACACATAATAATAATCTTTTTCTCATAGTAAACACCTCTAATTAATATGATTAAATTTATACTATAAAAAATCTTCTCTCTTTGTAAATATTTAAATGTAACAATAATTTAATTAATACCATGTCAAAATTATCTGATAAACTAATAATTGAAACAATTAAAAAAGAAATTGATAAATTAATTGAATCACAAATTTTAATTGTGGTTGAAGGAAAAAATGATAAGAAAGCATTGAAAAATTTAGGTTTAAAAAATGTAGTTACTTTATCTACGCCTTTATATCAAGTTGTTGAAATAATTAAAGATAAAGAAGTTGTAATCCTTACAGATTTTGATAAGAAAGGTAAAGAACTTTATAGAAAAATTAAATCTGATTGTTCACAACGTGGAATTAAGATTAACAATAAATTAAGGTTATTTCTAATGACTAAAACACAATTGGTACACATAGAAGGGTTAGATACATATTTGAGGAATAAGAAAAGAAAAATTATTTTAATTGTTCTTCTTTTGAACTATTAGAACCATTAATAAATGAAATGGCAGACACAATTGAGAGAATAATACCTACAGCAAGAGAAGACAATAAAATAAAAAATGAGTCATATCCACCATCAACTTGCGATTTATATAAGTCAAAATAAACTATCAAAAAAGTTAATAGTGGAATTAAAATTGCTAAAGTGTTAAATATTAATGCTCTCTTAAAATATTTAGAAGTCAAGTCATATTTTGAATATTTTTTTATAGAATAAAAAATAAACAATGCAAAAGGAGACATAAACAAAAGATAAAACAATCCCGCTACTATGTCACCATCAAAAAATTGATCACTCATCATAAAGAGAAATAATAATAACCAAATAGAATAAATAGCAACATTCAAAGCATACACAATCTTACCTTTTTCCATTTTAATCTCTTTTATAATATAAATTTTTGATTTATATAAATCTTATGACACTCACCCATCATAAATCTCTTTAACTTCCTTACATGTAGTTGCTTGTTCTGCCTTTTTATCTTCTCTATATCTCACAAATCTTGGAAATCTTAAAGCTAGGCCAACTGAATGATATGGACTTTTTGTAACTTCTGCTGCTAATACTTCCACCACTATTCCTGGAGTAAACCAAACGTCAGGGTGCATCTCTTTCTTAATTTTTAAACGTGGAGGTTTATGGTTGATTTTGAATTTTTGTAATTTATTGGGTAATTCTGCTAAAGTTTTATCTGTTAATCCTGTTCCTAACTTACATACAGTTTCAAATTGATCTTCTTTATTATTATATGCCGCACATAACAAAGCGCCATAAGTTCCACTTCTTCTACCACGTCCATGGAAAGCACCGACAACAACCAAATCAAAAGTATCAATCATGTCTTTGACATATTCTTTTTTCCATTTAATCCAATTCCAACCTCGTGTGCCTGCTTGATATTCACCTTGTAAGGATTTAATCATAATTCCTTCGTACTTTTCTTCTAACATCTGTTGGAAAAATTCATCAATCTTTTCTACGTTATCAGTTACAATCTTGTCTGCAGTTGTAAGGTTTTTGCTTTTAGGAACAATTTTATCCAATTTATCTACACGCTTTTGATAAGGTTCGTGTAAGTAGGATTTCCCATTACAAAAAAGAAGATCAAAATTCTTGGCTTGTACTGGTATTTTTTTAATATATTCTTCAACGTTATGTTTTCTACGACGTTGCATTAAAGTTTGAAATGGTAAATGGTTGCCTTTATCATCAATGGCAATTATTTCTGCTTCAACAATAAATTCTTTAGCTTTAACTTTCTCAAGATATTCGACTAAATCTGGGAATTGTTCAGTTATCTTTTCTAGTCTTCGTGAAAATAAATTGATTTTCCCTTCTTCATCTTTATGGGCTTGTACTCTTTCTCCATCGTACTTACCTTCTACTGAAACTTTACCTGGCATCTTTTTGCTAACTTCACTCAACTCACTAACTCTCTGTGCAAGCATCATTTTAATAGGTCTTCCAACTTTAATTTCAATCTTCTCTAATCCTTTAAGACCTTTCTTGGAAACAGTTTCGGCGATTACGCCAACATCTGGACAAATGTTATATGCTTTCTCCAAATACTGTTTATTGCTTTTTTCTCCAGTGAAAGCGATAGCTAAAGAATCAATGACTGTCATTTCTGCAACGCCCATTCTTAATGTTCCAAGAACAATTCTAGTGACATATTTAGCCCCTTTGGAAGATGTTTTTTGTAAAATTGAAACTAATATGTTCGATTTTTGATCTTGTGAACCAGGCCCTGACAAATTAGATAATTTGATTAAATCTTCATAGAAATTATGGATAGTTAATTTACCTACGGGGATTAAAGTTTGTGGTTTTTTTTGTAAAACTTTTTCTGCTACTAAACCTGCATCGCCAGTTTCACGGATTAATTCTTTAATTTTATTTTCACTTATGCCGCCCGCTTTAGCAATGGCTTTTAGAACTGATTTTTCAGCAATGCCTAGCACTATACTTTCATAATCTGATGAAATTTTACCAAGAGTTAAATAAGAAACAAGAGCAATATCGTCTTTTGTAACTTTTTTAAAAAATTCAGAAAGGATTTCTCTTAATTTGTTGCCGGAAGAGGTTTTTTCCAACTCCTCATATACTTCTACTAGTTTTTCAAAATCCATAAAAAAAAGAGAAAAATTAGTTTATATAAAACTTATTACTTTTTATTATTGGTATAATATTCTGCCGTTGATTTGTAGCATAAGATTGGAACAAATTCTTTAACTTTAGAGTTTCCTTCAAATTTATCTCTAAAAATATTGTATATTGATTTAACTTTAGGATAAACTTCTCCTATGTTTTCCACTAATTTTTCAATATTATTCTCATGTATTCTTTCTATATCCATAATTCCTCTGATTTTTAATGATATAAAAATTTTCAGTAATTAAAACTAAACTTTTCTTAATCAACACTTACAAGTAACAAAACACCAAAGATTTAAAAAATAAAGCTAACTTAAGTTAAAAATGATTACAAAAACAAGAAATTTCTTATTAATCATCTCAACTTTATTATTAGCAGTAAGTGTAATCTCTTTAACTAATAGCCAAGTAAATTCTTTTAAATCACCAGAAATAAATTCGCCAAGTGATTGGATATCAGAAGAACAAATTAGTGTTTTTAATGATAAGGTTATTTTAGATATCAATAAAGCAACTTGGGCTAAATTTACTAATACTAATTCAATGGATCCATTTATCGATGAAAATTCTAACGCCATAGAAATACTACCTGATAACCCAAAGGACATAAACGTAGGGGACGTAATTTCTTATCAAAGTAAACAAGGAACAATTATCCATCGTGTAATAAATAGAGGTCAAGATGCAGAAGGAATATATTATATTGTGAAGGGTGATAATAACACTTTCTCTGACCCATATAAGGTAAGATATGAAAATGTTAAGGGTGTAGTTGTTGCAGTAATATACTAAATGTTTATATAAAAATTTTAGACCTATTTAACTATGGAAAATTGGATTAATAAAGAATATTTAAATGATGAAAGCATTTCTAAATTAAAAAAAGAATTTTTAGAAAATAAACCATTCTTTCATTTTAGTATCAAAAATTTTCTTAAAGAAGAGAAAGCAATTGAATTATTAAAACATTTACAACAAGAAAAATTTTATCTAAAGGATTCAGACTTATTTACTTTTCTTCAAACCAACGACATTATTTCTACTGAGGTTAAAGTATTAAAAGAATTTAGAGATTTTTTTAGCAGCGAAAAATTTGTTAATTATATAAAAAAATTAACTAATGTGGAAATTAGTTATAATAAGTTAGATATGTTTGCTTCTTTATATCAGGACACGCATTACCTCCTACCTCATGATGATCAATTAGATTCTAGGAAAATAGCTTATGTGTTATTCTTATCTAATCAAAAAGAGAGCGGCTCTCTAGCGTTTTATAATTCAAAAGAAGGAATTCCACAAAAAGTAGTTAAGAATATTTATCCTGAGTTTAATAAATTAATTCTATTTGAAGTTTCAGATAAATCTTTTCATGAGATTAAAGAAGTTGTTGGCGATACACAACGTGTTGCCATAACTGGGTGGTTCCATGATTAAAAAAAATTATTTCCAGGATATTGAAAAATTAAAAAAATCATTTGAAAAAGATAAAGAATTCCCTTGTTTGATTCTGTTTGAATTTTTAGATGAAATTTTTTATGGGAAATTAAAAGAAGAAGTTAAAAATTTAGATTTCAAAAAAGATAAAAAACCATTGACTTATTCTTATGGTAAAGCAAATCCGGGGGAGTTATTAAAAGAATTTATTGATTCTAATGAATTTAAGACATTTGTAAAAAAGATAACTTCTAGAGATAAAGTTAAAGATATTTCAATTTATAAATTGTCTTGGCAAGATTATATGATTTTAAATGATCAGAATAAAGAAGAAAGTGAATTTGATCTCTTCATTGATTTTACAGAAGAATGGAATGAATTCTTCGGAGGTTCACTGATTTATGTTGATGGAACTGGTGATTATTTAAAGATACCAATCCGAGAGAACATGGCAGGTATAATTAAAAAGAATGATGGTGTTAACAAATTTATTAAATATGTAAATAATCACTCTGGAAATCAAACTAGATTAATAGGATTAATTACCTTTTGAAAAAGAAACCTTTATAAAAAAACTACAACTCAATCTCAAAAGATGAAAAGAAGTAGTCGCCGATGGAAAAAGAAAGGACAAATGCGTTGGAAATGGCAACGTAAAAAAATGAAGAAGGCCAAGCGCCGTCGGAAGATCCAGTCTAGTTAAGATTAATTTATGATTTCTTAATTGTTTCTAAAATAATTAAAAAGGTAATTTATCGTCTAAAAACAGCAAGTATTCTTAATGATTTACCATAGAAACATTTATAAACAAATTGCATCCTCAAACTAAAACATTGGTTTTACGTAGTATTTTACGACGTAAACTTTACAAAATGTGTGCTCAATTAATCTTGAGTGTGAATTGGGGGTGATCCAAATAAAATTGGATGACAAAAATGACTATCTTAAAATTCCAAAAATAAGTAGCTGAACGACCAATAATATTTCTAAAACAGGATTAGTATAGAATAATTCCCGTTGATCCTGCGGGAGATTGCTGCTAT
>CAZRHO010000070.1:0-5898 GCA_964599955.1 uncultured Methanosarcinales archaeon | reverse complement strand
AAATCTCTAGTCCAATCTTTTTCATTTACTGCGTTTTGATACTCTGAAACTAAATTATCTAATGTATTCATTAATACTCCAAAACACACTCAGAAACCACTTAATAGCTTAAAATATTAGTTTTTATTATAAACCTTACTTAAATTTCAGGATAATAACTTATTTTTTGATTTAATGAAGGATTAGTATTTTCTTCTTTTAATTGATTAATTCTTTCTAATATGCCATTAATAGAAAGGTATACCTCATTCTTAAAATTCTTTGGATTATAAGTTTCTGTAATTTTTATATCTAATTCTAACCCGTCTCTTAAAGCTATTAACTCACCATACCTTGATTTTTTAGTAATTTTATTTGGGGCTTCTTTATCTAAAGAACTAACGATGTTAGCATATTTCACAGTGTTTTCTGGAATTGATTGTAATTGAAACAAATTACTTTCAACTTGAACCCATTTAGTTTTCATTTCTTTTGGAAGATTATCCTTATTATAACCCGTTTGTAATTTTAATTTATCTTCAAAGGGCTTAACTGTTTTTGATTTGATTAATTTATCTAAACTTTCAGCTCTTACGTAAGTTAAAGCATCACTTTCGGTTAATTTCAAATCATAGGATAACGGAATTACTAAATTTCCAGAAAATTCTTCTTCATAATCGTGTTTGATTGATTGTTTAATTTCATCAACAGTAACTTCTTGTTTTAGTTCTTCTATTTTTAAAAATATTTCACTAAGTTTAACGTATGGTTGATTTTTAAAAGTTCTTACACCTTTTCTTTGAATTTCATCTTCATATCCTTCTTTTAAAAAATTTAAATGATCTTTTAGGCCTTGATAAACGTCAACTAATCTTGGCCTTTTTATCCTTCTTTCACTTTCTATTTTAAATGTAATATCGCCTAATTCTGTTGAAGTAAATATTTTTTCAGTTGGTAGATTAGAGCTATTAAAACCACTTTGACTTTTAAGAAGTTTCCCAAAAGGATTAATAACTCTTGATTTTAAAAGAGGTAAGATTGTATACTTAGCTTTAAAATAATTGACTGCTGATTGTTCATCTAAACCTGTAAATTCAGGTGTTGCTTGTAATGTTATTCTTTCTAAAGACATTTTACTACTCTTAAGAAGGTTTTAATATTTAATATTTATGTTCTCATTTTATATTAGCACCATTATATGTAATTCCTTCTACTGTGATTATACAACCACCAATTTCTTGTAATGTTTCAAGTCTACGCGCAATAACTCTACTAGCTAATCTTGTGCCTTCTCCATTATTACCTGCTACAATAAGAGCTAAATTGCCTGTTTCTTTATGTTTCAAAGAAATTATTTTTGCTTCACCTGAATAAAATCCTTGAGAACAATCAATTGGGTTGCCTAATAATTCGGCAGTAACATCATTTACACAAGGATTTCCTATCGAAATTAAATTTGTAGCAGAAACGTCAGCAATTTCTGAATCTAATTTAGTTGCATCTATGAATTCAACCGGAACTAATTCATCATCTTGATTAACATATTCCATACTGCTTGAAATATCAATTGCAGCTAAGTTATCCAAAGTTTCAGAATTTTCTCCCACAACAATATATCCTTTAAAGACCCCATCAACATGAAACTCCTCTGGGAAATCTTTAAAATGACCACATTTATATTCATCACTAATAGTAACTTCAATTGATGCATTTATGAAATCTTTCTGAAAACAGATATCTGCTCCTTTAACTGCTCCTTCATAATTCCCTTGGTCAAAAATATCTAGGACGGTTAAATATAAACCGCTGATAGATGTAGGTTCATTATTAATTAAATATCCTTCTTCTCCATTTATAGAAATTTTGATTTTTGTAATGTCTTCATCGGTTTTTACTTCTTGTATTCCAATGTTATAAACTAAATTATCTATTAGATAACTTTTAGATTCATTTTTTTCAAAGTAATCTTTTATTTGACTGTTTATTTCACAATCTTTTTCAAAAATTTCTGGTTCTTCCACTTGTTCTAATAAACAGAAATCTGCTTCATGTGTTCCTTCATCATGAGTTTCATGTAAAGTATCTGTAAGTTTTATTGCTTTTCCGTTAGCTAATTTAAATGAAGAACCAATATTCATCTTTGGTGTCCTTTCTCCATTTACAGAAAATCTAGCTGATTCAGAATCGACATAAATCAAATCAACATGGTAAGATTCATTTTCTGAAGTGGTAGGTTCGCCTTCAGCTACAGTTGTACCAAAACCTATTGTGTTGCCTTGAGTTGCTGTAAAACAAGTTTCTTCTACTTCTTCAATTTCCTCAAATCTAACATTGCCACTATCACTTTCTTCTCTAGGCGCATCATATTCTTGAGAAATTTCTTCTCTAACATTTGGTTGTTCAATCTGTCTTGCATCAAGACAACCATTTGATCCAAATAATAAAACTGATGCTATAATTCCATTTCTGATAATTTTTTCTAACATTTTTTATTTTACCTCGCTATGATATTGGAGGTTTTAAGAAATTTAATTCACGGTTGCTATCTCCTAACCGATTTATATCAATATATTAATAATTATTTATAAAGTTTTCGTTTATTATCACTAGTAGGTGATAAGGGAAAGATATTAATAAAACAAGCTAAAATCAGTTATACATGTATAAAATTAAACAAAATCCTGAAGATTTCATTGTAACTGAAGTAGCTCAATTAAATATTCAAAATAGTGGGAACTATGCTTATTTTAAATTAACTAAAAAGAATCGGAATACTTTAGATGTTGTTAAGGAATTATCTAAACAGTTAAGAATTAAAGGAAAACAGATTGGTTTTGCTGGAAGTAAGGATAAACACGCTATTACTTATCAAAATATTAGTATTCAATTTGTTAATAAAGATAAGGTTCTTGCAACTAATATTGAAAATGCAAAATTAGAATTCTTAGGTTATGGTAAACAACCGATTAGTTTAGGAGACTTAGAAGGTAATGAGTTTGAAATTATTGTTAAAGATGCTAAATCGGTAACTGAATCAAATTTTGTTGAAAATTATTATGATGAACAAAGATTTAGTAAAAGTAATGCAGCTATTGGTAAACACATTCTAAAGAAGGAATTCAAGCAAGCTTTACAATTAATTGATAATGAAAAATGTAATGTTCATCTTAAAAATAAACCAAACGATTTTATTGGAGCTTTAAAATTAATTCCTAAACGTTTAGTGAAAATGTACGTACATTCTTACCAAAGTTATTTGTGGAATGAAACGGTTACTAATTATTTAATAAAAAATGAGAAAATCATCAAAGAGATTGATTATTCTTTAGGTAAATTTGTTTTTACAGATAATCTTTTAGATTTAAAAATTCCTTTGATTGGGTTCATGAGTGAAGAATTAGAAAGTAAAGATATTAAACCAATCATTAAATTTATCATGGAAAAAGAAAATATATCTTATAGTGACTTTATAATTAAACAGATACCCGAATTAAGTTTAGAGGGGGAATTAAGAAAAATTCATGTTAAAATAAAAGATCTTGATGTGTCTAAAAGTAAAGAGATTAAATTAAAATTCTTTTTACAAAAGGGAAGTTATGCAACTATGGTTATTAAAAAATTAGTTGATTAAAAACATTTATATATTAATCATTAAATAAAATGATTATGAGCACAGTCACTTATACCATTTTGAGCGTAGTTATTGTTTCTTTAGTTTCTTTTATTGGGGTTATTTCCTTGAGTTTCAAAAAGAATCTCGATAAATTACTTTTATCTTTGGTTAGTCTTTCCGCTGGAACTTTATTTGGTGGTGCTTTCTTACATTTATTACCGGAAGCAGTTGAAAAAGCAGGGTTCACATTACAGGTTTCTTTAACTTTGCTAGCAGGAATTGTAGTTTTCTTTGTTTTAGAAAAATTAATTCACTGGCGACATTGCCATGCTCATGTTCATGATAAATCTCACCAGCATGAAACGCAGACTAAACATATTGCTATTATGAATTTAGTGGGAGATGGTTTACATAATTTATTAGATGGTTTAATTATTGCAGGTTCTTACATGATCAGTATTCCTGTAGGGATTGCTACTACAATTGCTGTTATTTTACATGAAGTACCACAAGAAATTGCAGATTTTGGGGTCCTTCTTTATTCTGGTTTAAGTAAAGCAAAGGCAATCATGTTTAATTTTTTATCTGCAGCTGTATCAATAGTTGGGGCCATAATTGGTTTAATTATTGGGTCTAAATCAGGATCTTTTATTGAAATGATTGTACCTTTTGCTACAGGGGGATTTATTTACATTGCGGGATCAAATTTAATTCCAGAATTACATAAGGAATGCCGATTAAGAGATAACTTTTATCATTTATTTATGATGATAATTGGTATTGCATTGATGTTAGCATTAACCTTTATGGAATAAGCAAAACGTTTTTAAACAACTTTCTTTATTACTATTTTATTGGGCCTGTGATGTAATGGATACTTGTCTAAGCAAGAGTTTAGGCGATAGCCAAAAAGCATGCTAGGCTTCGGTTTGATGTTAATCAGAGATGAAACCTGGTCATCGGGGTTCGAATTCCTAAAAAGAACGAAAGTCCCTGCAGGCCCATATTATATTAAATTTTAAATAAATACAGGATGGTACTTGAAAAACTTGGAAGCTCATTGAAAGACACGTTAGCTAAGATCACGAAGTCAGTTTTTGTAGATGAAAAGCTAATTAATGAATTAGTTAAAGATATTCAACGAGCTCTTCTTCAGTCAGACACTAACGTTAAGTTAGTTTTTGAATTAAGTAAAAATATTAAAGAAAAAGCAAAAGAAAAAACACCGCCTGGAATTACTAAAAGAGAACAATTGATTAACATTGTTTATGAAGAATTAACTAATTTTTTAGGGAAAGAAGCTCATGAAATTAAAATTTCAAAAAAGCCAACACAAATGATGATGGTTGGTTTATTTGGATCAGGTAAAACTACTACTACAGGTAAATTAGCTAAATATTATAAGAAGAGAGGTTACAAAGTTGCTGTGATGCAGACTGATACTTGGCGACCAGCGGCATATCATCAATTAGAACAATTAGCTGAATCTGTGGGTGTAGATTTCTTTGGAATTAAAGATGAAAAAGATCCAGTTAAAATCTATTCTAATTTTCAAGATAAACTTTCTGGTTATGATGTTGTCATTGTAGATACTGCAGGAAGGGATGCTTTAAGTGAAGATTTAATTGAAGAATTAAATAAATTAAACAATTTAGTCAATGCAGATGAACGTTTACTTGTAATTTCGGGAGATATTGGTCAAGCAGCAGAGAAACAAGCACAAGCTTTCCATGATACTTGTAAAGTCTCTAGTGTGATTGTAACTAAATTAGAAGGTACGGCTAAAGGTGGCGGTGCTTTGTCAGCTTGTTCAGTTACTAATGCACCAATTTCTTTCATAGGTTTAGGAGAAAAGATTGATGATTTAGAAGTTTTTCATCCTCAGCGTTTTGTAGGAAGATTAATTGGAATGGGGGACTTAGAATCATTACTTGAGAAAGCTAAAGAAGTTATCAGTGAAGATAAAGCAAAAGATATGCAAGAAAAATTTCTTAAGGGTGATTTTAATTTAGTTGATTTGTATGACCAGATGAGTGCTATGAAAAAGATGGGTTCTTTCAAAAAAATAATGGGTATGATCCCCGGTATGGGCGGTTTAAACCTACCTAAAGAAGCGCTTGATGTTCAGGAAACTAAATTAAAAAAATGGAAGTTTGCCATGGATAGTATGACTAAAGAAGAATTGGAAGATCCAGATATTATCTCTGCAGATAGAATAGATCGTATTTCAAAAGGTTCATATTTAAGTGTAGGTGATGTTAGAGAACTTCTTAAACAATATCGTCAAAGTAAAAAGATGATGAAAA
>CAZRHO010000069.1:5143-6000 GCA_964599955.1 uncultured Methanosarcinales archaeon | reverse complement strand
TACGTTCCATCTACTCTGATTAGTGGTCCCATTTATCACAGTCGTTTGATTCAAGACAAAAAATTGGTTACTAGAGTTAGTTAAATACAAAGATAAATTTTTCAAATTATAATCATCATTAACGTTACAAACAAACGAAATGTTAATTGGGTCATTTGAGGTATTGGTATAACTTGCAGTAGGAGAAATTAAAGTAACAGCAGGATTTTGATCTGAAGCCATAGTTACATTAAACTGTAAATTAAGAGCTGATGAATTTATGTTTCTTGAACTATCATTAGCCCAAATAGATGTCCAATTGTAAACTCCAGTCCTATTAGTTCCACAAGCATTAGTTGCATTACAAATTATAAACCATTCATCTGTTGCTGTTTTTTTAGCAGTTAAATTACCATAAGGTTGTACGTAAAACCTAACTTCACTCACAGACAAATCATCAGAAATGCTAGCATTTAACTTTATAGTTACATTTGGTATAATTGAAGAAGAATTTATCTGGGGTCCACTAATTTTAGGTGCAACAACGTCATTAACTGTAAAATTATTTCTCCCTGTGATATTTTTATTATTACTGCTATCATTAGCAATGAAAGTAATATTGTACTTACCAACAACTGCAGGGATTGTGAAAGAAAAGTTATATTTAGAAATGTGGTTTGAATCGTTACTTAAAGAATACAAGATATTACTGCCATTAGGATAAGATAAATTAGCGTAAACCTTGTCAACCAAGTAATTATCAGTAACAGTTGTAGCAATTTGAATTACGTTAGAAACATTAAATATGGAATTAACTGTTGGGAGTAAGTCAAATACCTTTGGTTTAATTGAATCGGTACCAGTTATAGTTACACTCT
>CAZRHO010000069.1:0-5043 GCA_964599955.1 uncultured Methanosarcinales archaeon | reverse complement strand
TTGCTCAATAGTTGAATTAGGAAAGGTGATGTTAACTTTAGTAAAAGTAAGATTACTATCATCGGTGAAATTTGCACCAATTTCAAAACTATTATTGATAGCAAAAGAACCACCATTTGGAGTCAAATTGAAAACTTTTGGAGGAGTTGTATCATTAACATAAAAATTGGTTAATTCGCTATTATTGATATTATTACTAGTGTCATTAGCAAAGAAAATCAGATTATATTGCCCATATAAAGTAGGTGTTGTAAACGAATAATTATATTTTTCTGTTGAACTTTGTTTATTTAAAGATAGCTTAAAAACAGAACTATTTGGATAAGTGATATTTGCTGTAACTAATGAAACTTCGACATTGTCGGTTACGTTAGCCGATATTTCTACGACATTATTGTTAGTATAAGTTCTGCTAGAGAAAGGTAAAATTCCTATTAAATTTGGTTTAATAACATCGGTGGAAACAAAGAAAGTAGTTTCAGTCTTATTAAAATTATTACTACTATCATTAGCAATAAAAGTGACATTATATTGTCCAGTTAAAGCAGGGATAGTATAAGTATTATTATATTTCCTGACGTAAGTTGAATGATTTGAAAGAGATAAAACGCTGACTGAACCATTAGGCAAAGTAATGTTAGCACTAACTAAACTTACTAAATAATTATCTGTAACATTCGTAGAAATTTCTATGACATCACTTACATTGTAACTAGCATTTGAAATAGGAAGTAAGTCAAATACCTTTGGTTTAATTGAATCGGTACCAGTTATAGTTACACTCTCAGTTTTATTTAAGTTGTTGCTACTATCATTACCAAAGAAAAGAAGAGTATAACTACCAGGTAAATTTGGTAAGAAGTAACTAACATTATAAAAATTAATATTTGCTAAGTTACTAAGATTTACTTGCTCAATAGTTGAATTAGGAAAGGTGATGTTAACTTTAGTAAAAGTAAGATTAAATAAATCAGTTAAGTTGGCACCAATCTCAAAACTATTGTTGATAGCAAAAGAACCGCCACTTGGAGTCAAATTAAAAACTTTTGGAAGGGTTGTATCTACCGCATTAAAAGTGCTAGTTTCAGTTTGATTAATATTATTGCTAGAATCATTAGCAAAATAATGTAAACTGTGCTGACCTAATAAGGCAGGCACAGAAAAAGATACGTTATATACATTCATCCCGGTTACTTGTAGCAAGTCAACCCTAATGATTGAATTATTTGGATAAGTTACATTAACAAAAACTACACTTAAATCAGAATTATCAGTTACATTAACACCTAAATTAATAGAATCACTCACTTCTTGATTACTTCCATCAATTGGAGTTAAATTCAATACTGCAGGCACAATAGAATCATTACCAACAAAGAAAGTTGTTTCTGTAGTATTCAAATTATTACTAGAATCGTTAGCAATTATCTTTAAATCATACCTTCCTTTTAGGTTAGGTACGGTATAAGAATAATTGTACTTAAAAGTACTTCCTTGTTTTGATAAAGTTAATTGAGAAATTGAACTATTAGGTAAAGTTATATTTGCTAAAACTGAATTAACAGCAATATTATCTGTTACATTTGCTGCTATTTGAACAATATCGCTAATGTTGTAAGATTTTCCTGATGTTGGTAAAATATTAGTGACATTAGGTTTTATTTGATCTACACCAATAAAGAAAGTTGTTTCTGAGCTATTAATATTATTACTGGTATCATTAGCTATAAATTTTATAGTATAAGTTCCAATTACAGCAGGTACAGTAAGAGACATGTTAAACTTGTAAACATAATTTGAATCATTAGTTAACCGATATTGGATCACTGAACTATTAGGATAAGTTATGTTAGCTAAAACAGAATCTACTTTAAAATTATCGGTAACATTAGCAGCAACTTCAATAGAAGTATTTCCAACATGATAATTAGTTCCAGACTTAGGAGTCATATTAAATATATTCGGTTTAACTGAATCTGAAATTGTGATATTAATTCTTGAAGACTCATTCCCAAGTGTATTGTAAGTGGACGAATTATAAATTACAAAAAATTCTCTTTTTATACCTACATCTCCCGAAGCATTAACATACCAAGTTACATTACAAGCTGAATTTTCAACCATGTGATTAAGACAACTAACCCCAGAAGAAGAATTAAGAGGGTTAGAACCATTAACATAAAAAGGAGTGGTAACAGAGGTAGGAACTAAGCTTCCTGCGGCCATTCCTGTGATGCTATTAGTACCAAAGAATTTTTTCAAAAAGCCCAGTATCCTACCCCACAAGGAGGTGTTAATATTTTTTTCAGGATCAATTGGATCCAAACCTGCAGTTATATTTCCACAAGTTCCATCAAGACAAATAACTTGCGAAGTAAATTCGAACAAATAGTGTCTTTCCTTAGTTGTACTACTAGTCGGAATTATTAATGAAGTAATTAATTTCCCAACCCTAGATATATTCAATAAACGATAACCTGCATTGTCATAATTTCCTTTTGCATCAGTACAATTTATTGTCCAGTTATAATGGCCATTCTTAAACCCAGATATAGTAAAATTCTGATCAATATTTTTAGTTATAGAATTATCTGTAGTGTTAATGGTCGCATTAAAAATCAAACTACAATTACCTACTAAAGAAGTATCAGTCACATTATACTTGAACATCACCGAACCAGTATTATTAGCATAATTATTAACAGGGCCAATTAAACTAACCACAGGAGGATTATTGTCCGGTCCTTCTGCTAAAGAAACATTAGATAGGGTCTGTAAACCAGATCCTGAATTAACAGTTTGATCTGAATTCTCAGTTGTACCGTTGCCTTGGAGTGAAGGTATTACTGTGGAACCATCTGCTTCTGTCCAAATTAAATTTCCTGCAGACCACTTACCATTACAATTATTCCCTGCAACATTATTACCTCCAAAGCAAGTCTCTGTGAAAATTAAATTATTGAGGTTAGTTGAATAACTTCCATCACTCCCAGAATATACTGCAGGACTAGTTGAGCAGTTACAAGGGTAATCCGTCCCCATGAAAGATTCATTATATCTAATCTTAACAATAACGCTAGCATTATTAGCTGCAGCATTTCCAGTCATATTTACATAACCAGAAATTGGTTTAGTTGCTGCATAAGCTGAAGTAATTATTATTAAGAAAAGAACAACGTACAAGATCCCTAAAAATTTATTTTTATTCATAGTATCTTCCTTAAATCCTCCGTTTGCTTATTCCTAGCCAACTTGTAAACCGACCAATTACCAACCTTCATTTCTTCAGCAAATCCAATCTTCACTAATTTTCCAATTATCCTGGCGGTAGAACTAACAGAAACTCCCGAAGATTGGGCTAAAGAATTAAGATGGAACAATTTACCTGGCGATTTTTGTAAAGTTTTCAAGATAGCTTTTATTTTAGGTTCAATTAGACTTAAATTAGATTTATTATGGACTGTTTTTTCTTTAGATAATTGGTAAACCGACCATTTA
Source organism: uncultured Methanosarcinales archaeon (assembly GCA_964599955.1). GTDB lineage: Archaea > Nanobdellota > Nanobdellia > Woesearchaeales > GW2011-AR9 > CAZRHO01. Next base: position 1,545 of record CAZRHO010000069.1, on the reverse strand, counting down.
CCTATTTTCACATCTTCTACAAATCCACCCTTAACCAATATTTTAACTAATCTAGAAGTGGAAGTGACAGGAACACCTGAAGATAAAGCTAAGGAATTAAGATGAAACAATTTACCTGGCGATTTTTGTAAAGTTTTCAAAATAGCTCTAACTTTAGGTTCAATCAACACATCTAAGCCGCCAGGCATGAATAAACTAATAATTTAGTCTTTTTAAATATTTTCATTTTTGAAATATAAAAATAGAATAAAATATTTAAAATCCTAAAAAGAAAAAAATAAATTAAAAAAAACAATTAAACGCCATTAATAAATTAAAAAAACCATTTTTGGTAAAATTTGAAAGAGAATAAATGAAACTTAAAAAATAAAAATATTAAAAAATAAAACCCCACAAATAACTTAATTATCCTTAATAAGTTTCCCAAGAAATAAAAATAAAGCCATAAGAGCAAAAGTTATAGAAATCAACATCCAAAGAGGTATTTTTTCCAAAGCTCTTCCTTCTAAAGTAATTGGAATAGGAGATTTTTCCTCAACTTCCTTTTTAAGAACAGGTAATTTTTTCCCATCGATATTAAAAAACAAAGAATTTGAAACGGCAATTACTTCTTCAGAAAAATAAATAAAAGACCTTAATTTATACTTACCTGGTTTTAAATCTAAAACAGAAAAATCATTTGTTAATGAATTACCCTCCATATTAGAAAAATCTTTAACCGCAAAAACCATAACTAAATCCTCAAAAGGATAAGAATAAACAACATGTTTTAATTCAAAATCCCCTAAATTATTTTCTCCAAAGTTCAATTCATTATTTACCTTCAACTTACCATCAATCAATTCTAAGTTAAGAGTTATAAAAACACCATTCATTTTATCCTTTTTCTCTGGATCTGTAATTTTATTCGGTAAATCTTTCTCGAATCCATCAACAGAACCCCCAGAAGAATCACCCATGTCACTTCCTTTGTCTTTTGATATTGCAGCCAAGTTTATCTTTAACTGGCCAAGCATTTGTAAACCAGTTCCAGAATTTATTTTTTCTTTTTTAGAGACCCATAAACCATTTTCACTTTCAACTTCAAACCAGATCTGATCTCCAGAAGACCATAAATCATTACAAGGGGCATCAAGAAAATCTTTATAAACTAAATTCCCTAAATTTGTTGAAAAAGCGGACTCACCCAATTCAATTTCGTTTTTTATAGTACAAATTATTTTTCCCAAATCCCCATTATTAACTTCAACAAATAAATTAACTATAGCCCCAGATAAGTCCACATTAGATGGAATTAAAATTTCTGCAGCAATAGGTTTAGTGTCAGCTAAAGCCAAAGGAATTGTAATTAAATAAAGTAAAATTACGATTAAAATTAAAGTAAATTTTCTAAACATCAGTCGAAACACCTCGTGCATGAAGTTTGCGTATAGTTAGCATCCAATGTAAATATATAACCTTTACCCAACTCTATGTCAAAATCATTACCATCAGATAAACCACGAACATGAGTCTTTAAAAATTCACCACTAGCATCAGATTTCT
>CAZRHO010000068.1:0-6168 GCA_964599955.1 uncultured Methanosarcinales archaeon | reverse complement strand
TCCTTTTGGTAATGGCAAACATTAAAGTTATTGTATGTTCCGCAACCGCTTTAGATATCAATTTTCCTGGCGTGTTAGAAACAGGAATTTTTACTTGTTTAGCATAATCAATATCAATGTTATTAAAACCTACTGCATAATTAGCAACTATTTTAAGATTAGGATTAACATCAAAAATTTTCTTATCAATTTTATCTGTAAGTAAACATAAAAGAGCATCACATTTCTTAATTTCATTTAACAATTCTTTTCTAGGGATAGCTTTATCCTTCTTGTAAACTTTTACTTGAAAATGTTTTTTTAATAATTTAATTCCTATCTCCGGTATTTTACGAGTGATAAAAACTTTTTGTTTTGGCATAGTTAAGATTAAATCTTTTTATTATTTAAATCTTGCTCACCACAAACAAAAGGGAAAACTTAAATAACCCATCAATCAACAACTAATTATGAGGATAAGATACATCCTGTTAATTTTAGTCTTTTTTAGTACATTGTTTTTATTTTTAAATTATGAAAATGAAAAAAAAGATATTCTACATAAAGGAGACCCACCAAATATAGATGGGAAAATTATAATTAAAAAGAATATAGATTATAAAGATGAGAATGAGATTGAAATTAATATAAAAGAAAAGATGGTATTTGAAGATGAAACACAAATAAAAAGAATAGAAGAAAAATTAATCGAAAATAAACCATTCTCGGATGAAACTTCTAAAAAAGAAATCATTGAAATAGAATATAATATTAAAGAAACAATACAAGCAAATTCATTCCCAAAAGAAAATAAAATTAGAACTTTTAAAACAGCAAAGGAATTATTAAAAAGTTGTCCTACAGAAGAAGAAATAAAACAGATTGAAAATGACTTTAACCTTGTTTATTCTGATTACCCAGGCAAGTTCATATGTGAAGAAAAAAATAAAAAAAATTCTATCAAATTAACTATTTACAATGCTTTTAGATTAATGAAAGACACCCGTTTTACTAAATCATTACCTTGGGCAGAAGAAGGATATACAAACACTTATGATTGGTTAAAAAGTCTTGATCTAAATGAAATTAATTTTTTTCATGGAAAAAATCAATTAAGTCACGCTGATAGTTACAAAATTAATATTAGAATGAATGAACTCGAACACCCGAGATATCTTGAAACTACTGATTTACAATCGGGAGTGGGAATCCTTGATTTAATAATATTATTTGTCCATGAAGCCAGACATACCATCCCTGGAGGAAATAAACCACATACTTGTGAAAAAACTAAGGATTTAACATTTAAAGAGGGTGGAGCCTGGGCAGTACAGTATCAATTTAATATCCTTCTTGCAGAAAAAACGGGAAATTATTTATCCGAATATGATCGTCAATCCCTTTCTTATAGCGCAAAAGAAATTAAAGAAACTAGGTTCTGTGAAAATATTAACTGAATAAAACAAAATATTTATATCCCTCATTTAATTAATTATTAAAAAGAGGTAAAATGAAAACTTTTGATTTAATAGTTATTGGAGCTGGTTCTGGTTTAGATTTAGCAGTAGAAGCCGCAGAAAGAGGATTAAAAGTAGCAATAGTTGAGAAAGGCCCAATGGGTGGAACTTGCTTAAATAGAGGTTGCATACCTTCAAAGATGGTTATTCACTCAGCTGAAATTACTGAAGTTATCAAAAATTCTAAGGTATTTGGGATTTCATCCAAAATTGAAAAAATTAATTTAAAAAAAATAACAAATAGAGCAAATAACTTAGTTGATAAAGATGCTAAATCTATTGAAAAAGCAATCAACAAAGGAATAAATCCAACCTTATTCAAAGGTTCGGCTAAATTTATTGATAAACTGGTTATTGAAATAAATAATGAAAATAATAAACCACAGAAGATCAAAGGTAAAAAAATTGTTATTTCTACTGGAGCTAGACCTTTCATCCCACCCATAGAAGGATTAAATAAAGTCCCTTATATGACCAGCACAGAGGCATTAAGGCAAACTAAATTACCTAAATCAATGATAATCATTGGTGGAGGGTATATTGGTGTTGAATTGGGCCATTTTTATGCATCACTTGGAACTAAGATAACAATCGTGCAAAGAAATAAGTTATTAATCCCTAGAGAAGATAGAGATGTATCTAATTTATTTACTAAGTTGTGGAAGAAAAAATATAAAATAATCACTAATGCTGATGCCCAGAAAGTTGAAAAGAATAAAAAAATAATTTTAACAATCAAAAAAGGAAATAAGTTACAAAAAATCTCTGCAGATAAATTGTTAATATCTACGGGAGTTCGACCAAATTCAGACTTTTTACAGTTAGAAAAAGTAGGAATTAAAACAAACAACGAGGGTTTTATTAAAGTAAACAAATTTTTAGAAACCAACATAAAAAATATTTGGGCCTTGGGAGATGTTGCAGGCATTTACATGTTTAAACATAGCGCTAACTTAGAAGCTAAATATGTTCTTAAAAACATTCTAAAAAGAAAGAGAAAGATTAACTATCATCCAATGCCCCATGCTATTTTTACTACTCCCCAGATTGCCGGCGTTGGTATAACAGAACAAGAAGCAAAGAGAAAGAATATTAACTATGTAATTGGAAAGTATAATTATAAGAATACAGGCATGGGTGCAGCTTTAGCTGAAGAGAATGGCTTCGTTAAACTAATTGTATCTGAAAGAACAAAAGAGATTTTAGGGTGTCATATCATGGGTCCTCATTCTTCTATTTTATTACATCAAGTTTTAATTGCTATAAAGGCAGATAAAAAAAGAGCCCTTAACCTACTAAGAAATACTGTGCATATTCATCCTGCATTAAATGAAGTTGTACAAAGAGCTGCTTTTAATGTCCCAATTTAATTTATTTTAACATTCACAGCAAACTGCACAAGAACTGCAAGCAAGACAAGAGTTCACTTTCTTCATTTCTTCTCCACAACTACTACATTCTAACATTTTTTATCTTCTCTTAATTTTTCAACAAGTTAAATGCTTCTTTGTAAATGTGTTTTGCGCTGAACCCAAATTTTTTCAACAATTCCTTAGGTTCACCAGATTCTCCAAAATGATCATCGACTCCTACTTTTTTAATTTTTGTGGGCCAAACTTCTGACAAATACTCTGAAACTGCACCCCCTAAACCCCCTGTGATTTGGTGTTCCTCTACAGTTATTATTTGTTTACATTTCTTAGCTGCCCAAAGAATCGTTTTCTTATCTAGTGGTTTAATTGTATGAGAATTAATAACCATAGCGTTAACTCCCTTCTGTTGTAACATCTCTGCTGCCAATAAACATTCATACATTACTGGACCAGCACCAATGATAGCTAAGTCGTTTCCTTTTTTCCATATTTGTGCCTTACCTATTTCAAATGTAGTTTTAGAAGTCGTCATCTGCTCAGTAGCCGCTCTTGCAAAACGCATATAGCTTGGGCCCTTCCATTTAGATATTGCTTTAGTTGCTTTTCTAGTTTGTTCATAATCCGCGGGCACTACCACCACCATATTTGGTAAAGCACGCATTATCGCAATATCTTCTAAAGCTTGGTGTGTTGCACCATCCGGTCCCACTGAAATCCCAGCATGTGCCCCGATTATATTTACTGGTTGATTATTGTAACAAATAGTTGTTCTAATTTGTTCCCAACACCTTCCTGGACAAAACATGGCATAAGAAGAGGCAAAAGGAATTTTCCCAACAGCAGCCAACCCAGAAGCCACTGTTACTAAATTTTGTTAAGCCACGCCAATCTCCACGAAACGATCCGGAAAAGATTCTCTAAACTTATGAACTCTTGTGGATTCAGTAAGGTCTGCGCAAAGAACCATAATTTTTTTATTTTTCTTACCTAATTCTACTAAAGCATCCCCATAGCCATTCCTAGTAGGGATGTCCTGCCTATGAAAATTAAGATTAATCTTTTTGTTAAGTCCTTTTAATAAATTTAAATTAGCTTTCATTTTTCTTTTTCTTAAGTGTGTGAATTGGTTTAAATCTTTGATGTTTAAGATACCATTCCCCCCTTAATTCAGCTTCATGAGCATGAAGCTGTTGTAAAGCCACATATGCTTGGTCTTCTTTTGGGGGGGTTCTTTCTGTTTTTACTTTGCCTGGAGGTGCACCATGCCATCGGTAATCATTTTCCATGTAATCTACTCCTTTACCAGGAATAGTATTAGCAATTATCATCAAAGGGCGGTTTTTATTTTTCCTAGCATTCTTTAAAGTCTTGATAATCTGTTTCATATCATTACCATCAATCTCAACAACATTCCAATTGAAAGATTTATACTTTTCAACAATTGGATCCAGGGGCATAATCTTTTCTGTATTGCCATCAATTTGAATATAATTCCTATCTAATATGGCAACTAGGTTGCTTAATTTATTTTTGGCAGCAAAAAGAACTGCTTCCCAAGTGTTACCTTCATTATGTTCTCCATCACTGGTTAAACACCACACTAAATTTTTCTTTTTATCTAACCTTAACCCATAAGCCATTCCTGCCGCTTGTGATAAACCAGAACCCAAAGGACCAGAAGTTGTTTCCAAACCAGGCAAAGTTTCGCGATGCGGATGCCCTTGTAACCTTGTCCCTAATTTGCGAAGAGTAAATAATTCTTTTTTAGGAAAATAACCCGAGTTAGCCATTGTTGCATATAATACTGGACAAATATGCCCATTGGAAAGAACTAATCGATCACGCTTTTCCCACTTTGGCTTTTTTGGATTATGTTTTAAAACGTTGAAATAGAGAGCAGTAAAAATATCAGCCATGCCCAATGGACCACCTGAATGGCCTGATTTAGCTTCGAGAAGTGCACTGATTGTATCTTCTCTAATGATATCAGCCATCATTTGAAGATCTTTAATCTTAGTAAGTTTCTTCATCTAATAAAAACCTCTTTTCAATAAAAAGATAATCCTCAAATTAATAAACCTTTGCTTAACAAAACTCACAAACTTTACCTTTAGTCTTAATTACTTTGGGTTTTTTCTTTTTAATTATGCTTTTTTTAGAACTTTTCTTTGTAGTTTTTTTTATAACTTTTTTTGCCATAATATTAACCTCAAATTATTGTATAAAGCATGTACCAACCTAATAAAAGAAGGAACAAACCAGTAACCAAACGCATAGTCCCTCTATGTTTTTTACGCCATTCTTCCATTTTCTTAGAAGACTTACCAAAATAAGCTAAACCAATAATGAAAAATAAAGGTAATACAAAGACTAAATTATATAATAACAAAAGTGGAATCCCTTGAGTATAATTTCCTTGACCAACGATGGCTAAAATTGCTAAATAAGGGGCTCCAGTACAAGGTAATTCAACCAAAGTTACAAAAATTCCCAATAAACCTGCAGCTAAAAAACTAACGTAACCATTCTTTCTATGTAATTTTTCAATCTTCTTAGTATAATATTTTATTCTTTCCGCTCCACCTGGAATCATCTGTAAACTAAAGCCCTTTCCATACCAAAAGAAATCTTTAATTTCAATTAATCCTGCAATAATTGCGATAACTGCTGCAATAGCATAAACCGATTGAGTAAAACCAAGTGAAACTGTTGCTCTTAAAAACCCCAATCCAAGTAAGAAATAAGTTAAATAAACTACAGCAGTATAAGTTAAACCACCCAATAACATTTTATTAGGGTTTTTATAGACTCTAGTCATGAATGCAATTAAGAAAAATAATACTCCAAAAACGCAAGGGTTAATACTATCTACTAAAGCCGCACCAATTATTATTGGTAATGTTAAACCTTCAATCATTGTCTTTTTTTATCCTATATTATATCTGATCAGCAATTTATTCAATACTTGATTCAATGTTCAATTCACAGCCAAAGAAATCAGCCAAAACTTCTGGTTCCTTATAACCGCTAAGCCTTTTGGTCTCTTCACCATCTTTCTCCATTACCCAGGTAGGGGTTCCTTCTATTTTAACTTCTTCAAAACACAAATCATACTTATTATTTTTACCTTGTGGGTGACATTCTACATAATCAATGTATTTAAAAGAATCACCAAAATCTTTCTTCTGTTGTAAACAATGGCCACAAGTGAAAGAACCATACATGCTTACTTCTTTCTCACTTAAACATTTAGCCAATTGATCGTAATTTTTCCCGTTATCTCCTAAATTGAAATATGC
>CAZRHO010000067.1:0-6432 GCA_964599955.1 uncultured Methanosarcinales archaeon | reverse complement strand
GCACTATCATATCCTCTATATTCTAAACGTTCTAAACCAGAAATTAAAATGTTATTAGCTTCTCTTTTCCCTATATAACCTATGATGCCACACATAATATTCTTATAAAAAAAGGGTTTAAGAATTTTATGAATTGAAAAAAAGAAAAAATAATTAAAAACTTATTGAAGCCATGAGTTTGCTTCTTCTTCATCCATACATCTGCCGCCATTACAACCATAATCACATATTATTTGGATTGAAGTAACTTGGTTGTCATTGCAACTATAGTCTAAAACTGCACTAGATCCAACAATAACTTCCCCATTAGCAAATTTATCTCCTCCTAAATCTATACAGTCATCGCTCTTAGTTATAAAAACACTATCTTGGTTAAATCCAGTTACTGTTCCATAGGCATCAATTCCTCCACTAGGGTCTTCTTGTTTCCCATCTGCAGAATCGTGGCAAGTGGGACAATCTTCTCCAGAACAGGGCTTACAAGCTCCGTCATTACAATAAGAACCATCTTGACATGCAGTTACAATACCTGAAGCAAACCCATCACCTGCACAGTATGTTTCAAGTAACTTACCTTGTTGTATTTCACCTTCTCCCAAACACCAATCAGTTATAGACCCTTCCGAAGGAAGTGGTTTAGGTAAGCTATTATCTTTACTATAGTCATTATTCCAAAGACCAGTGGTTGTACCTTTTACCTTGTTGTTATCTGGATCTTCAGGATTAAAAGTTCCTGCATCTGTATCTTCACATGCTAATTGAGGTACTTCCTCTCCGCAATATAATTCAAATTCCACGCCGTGTAATCCACCATCCCAATCTTGGCTGATTACATCTTTAAGAACAATTTTTGATGATCCGTCGGCAAGAATTTTTTCTTCTCCTATATTTAAGTAAAATGGTTCTTCTTCAATTCCAATATTAATGTCAAAATAAGCAACATAATTTTCATTATTTTCACTTAATGTTGCATGAGCTTTATTAAATGCAAAATCACTATCGCATGCACTAACTAAATCAAATTCAACACCACTAAGGCCTCCAGCATAATTTTGTATTAGGGTTTCATCAATCCCAACTATTGCTCCGTTTGGTAGTACTTCTTGATCTTTATTATCTATAGAAAGAATAAAGCCATAGCCATTGATTTCAAAATAACCTTTGTTTTCTCCATTTTGTATGGTGTGTGCTTTTATTAAGTAATTCTCGCCTTCTTTCTTTGCTATGTTCTCTTCAGCTTCCTCTAATCCAACATCCTCTGGGGCATCAGCAAACTCTACACATTTATTATTAATACATAAGCCACTATCGCAATCTGCGTCAGTATTGCAAGTACCTGTTTTTTGAATATTGAATTCATGAGCCATCCAGTTACCCTCATGACAATCCCATGCCCCATCAACTAATGAACAAGCATAAGCAATAATAGCATTATCAACCTCGTATGAAAATTCATCAGAAATAATTGTCTTACTCATACTAGCTTCACCTTTAATCCAAACATTCCCATCAGGGTCAGCTAATTTTTGACCTTTAAATGTAAACTCTTGCCATTGATTATTTTTGTTGATAAACATTCCCTTCGGCCAGACTAAATCTTCATTCTGAACTTTAACTTCTAAATTGTCACCAAAAACATAAGCTTCTTTTTCATCAACAATTATGAAATTATCACCCGGGTTCGCGTAACCTTCATTTTCTAAATTTGCACCAAAAGCTTGACCAGCTAAAGCTCCACCATCATTTGTTGAAGAATCCCCTGGGTTAGAAGGTGCAGGGGGGAAATCAGAGGTTTCTTTTGCGCAACCAATAAGAAACAAACCTACTACTAAGAAACTAATTAAAATTATTTTTTTCATTTTTCATCACCTTTTTTTATATAATTATTATTATTCATGTCTAATTTAACTTGTTTGTGGTGGTTGCATCTTAAAAAATATGTAAAAAAATGCGAATAATAAGAATAAATTAGATATTAATAAATATAAATATGGACCAGTTAGAACAATCGATTGTGATTCAATTTCTTCAATTTTTTTTTCAAGTTCTACTACCCTTCCTTGTAAATCTCCTGGTGTAGTATCTCCGGATGATGATGGGACACTTATTTTTGGAACTTCATTGGTTGGCTCTGTTTGTTTGTTAGGATTACCAAACCCTCCTGGTGCTGGTGGCGGTGGTGGTAGGGCTAGTACACTTACCGTAAATAGTATTAGGAAAACAAGATACCACTTTTTCATACTATAAAGAAAATAATTTATTTATTTATAAGTTTCGATTAAATTATGCTTCTACTAATCTTTGTAATTCTCCTTTTTGATACAGTTCAATTGTAATGTCGCAACCACCTATGAACTTCCCATTAATGTATAATTGAGGTATGGTGGGCCAGTTAGAAAAATCTTTGATTCCTTGTCTAACTTCATCATCTGAAAGAACATCAAAAGATTGGTATTCAATATTTAACTGGTTTAATATTTGTATCACTTGCATTGAAAAACCACATTGTGGAAAATCTGGAGTGCCTTTCATGAATAAAAATACTTTTGATGAATTAATCATCTCTCTAATTTTATTAAAAGTAGGATTATCATCTTCTTTTAATTCCCTTTCCCCTTGTTGATTGTTTTGTTCTTTTGTAGAATGTGTTTCTATAGCTAAAGCGTGTAATTCCTCTTTCAATTCTTCTTTTAATGTATCATAAACCATTTGGTGTTGTTCAATTAATGATTTATTTTGAAAACCATCATAAGTTACGACTGCTTTCAGATGTACGCCATCTTTTCTAGGGTCAAGAATTTCTGCTTGTGATCCAGGTAAACCTTCTTCAATTTTCTGTTTTATTTGTTGTAAAGTTAACATATAATTATTAAATTTAGTAATACTTTAAATTTATTTCGTAGTTAACCCCATCTTTTAGAAAGAATATTAACAATACGTTGGTTAAATATAATGTCCCATTGTTGAGCAGGCATATTTTTATAGCAATCATCAATGAATATTGAGCTATAATGAGTGCCTTCTCTATTTAGACATTTATTTGATTTTATTTCGTTGCTACTATCAATACTAAGTGCAGTTAAACATTTGTTATTTTTCTCACTAATAAATTGGCTAATTTCATTCCTAAACCATAATTGTCCATTATCCCAATAATTACATTCTCTTAATTTTACATCGTTATTATCCATTGCTTGCAAGCAAAGATTACTTTTACCATTTTTAATTCTTCCATTTGCATCATGAATCCAATATTGGTCGGTTTTAGTTTCACATTTATAGAGCATAACATTTTCTATTGATTTTCCACTTTTTCCTTTTACATCTAAACAGAGTTGATTTTTTTTATTTCTAAATTCACTCCATGATTGGTGAGGTTCTTTTTTATGATGGTGGCTCTTGAATATTTTTTCGTTACAAAATTCTGTCAATTTAAACAAAGAATTAATTTTACTTGCATATGCTGGTCTATCTGTAGTAAATCCAATCATCCCTATTTCTTTGAAAAGTTTATAATTATCTCCGTGATCTGTTCCTTTAGGAAGCCACGGTAATATTTTATATCCTTTGCTATTTGCCCATTTCACTCTTTTTGCCCAGATGTCTTTTCCTCCAGTCCATTCAGGGATTAAAATTTCAGGTTCGTATCCTTTGCTTTTTAGTTTATTAATTCTTTTTTCAATAGCTTTCCAACTACTTTCCTTATTAATAAAAGGAACATAATTCTTAACCCAATGATAATGGTCTCCAATAATTCCGAGTTTAATGTTTGGGTTTGTTTCCTTAGCTGAAACTAAAATATCAACCTGATAAGAGGCAACAACACTTCTATCAATTATTCCTTTGTTAATTATAACTTCTGCAATTTTTCTCCCAAATTCCTCTTCTGTGAATCTTCCTTTATGTTTTCCTTCAATGGCATATTTTATATTTTTATTTTGGAACTTAGATTCAAGATAATCTATTACTTCTTCTAATGTAGGTATAATTGCTTTATTACCATTAATTTCACAGATAAAATTAGTTTGAATTTGTTCTTTTGTAAGTTTCGTGATTAGTTCATTTTCGATATTTTTGATTTTTTTGCAACCTTTATCTTTTGGATCTGTTATTTTCTTATCATGGCCCACCATTAATTTACCATCATAAGACATTGTGATGTCTATTCCAATGCCTGTAGCTCCAGATTTTATTGCATATTCGAGTGCAGGGATGGTGTTTTCAGGATAATTACATTCTCCTCCGCGTAGCATACATCCCCTGTGTCCATAGAAAAAGAATGAGTGTTCATCGTTTTTATTTTCAATGCAACGTCCATATTCACATCCATAGGGGCATTCTTCTAATTCAAAAGCTAGTTGGCCTTGATTTGAACAACTATATTTTAATAGAGTTCCAGATTCACAAGAATTTTTAAATTCTTTATAACCTTGAGAATAAATTGAGGTTGTAGGAGGGGACATGTAAGGGTTATGTTCACATTGAACCCCATATATTGCTTGTCCAACATTTATTCCTTCTGGGTATGAAACAACTTTTTGATTATTGGTTACTTTATTAATAGAAAAATAAGTTGTGAAAGAGATTATTATGACTATGATTGAGATATACATTAATATTTTAAGAGATTCTCTATCATTTTTCTTTTTCATAGTTTCAAATGAATATTTTTAATTATATAATTTTTTCTTTTTATTTCTCACCAAAAGATTTTTAAAGGAAATACTAAGAATATTATAATATTAACCAATGAGTTATCTAAATAAGATAACGAGGTAGCAAATTCTAATTGAATTGTTACTATTAATAATAAAACTAGTAGAGGGTTATACAAAAATGGCAGATGAAGCAAAAGTATTAGATATTGTTGAAATCGCAAGAACTAGCGGAAAAATAAGAAAAGGAGCTAACGAAGCAACTAAAGCTATTGAAAAAGGAGATGCAAAATTAGTTGTTTATGCAGGAGATGTAAACCCTAAAGAAGTTATAATGCATTTACCTTTATTATGTAAAGAGAAAAATATCCCTTGTGTAGAAATAAGCAAGAAGGAAGATTTGGGTGCAGCAGCCGGGTTACCTGTTTCTACTGCAGCAGTAGCTGTTGTTAAAGAAGGTGAGGCTAAGAGTGCAATTGAATCTCTTAAAACAGAATAGGTAATTTCCCATGGTTAAAGAAAATAAATTTCAGAAAAAGGGAAAGAGGGACGATTCTTCTAAATCAGGAGAAGTTCAATTTACTGTTGGAATTCCAGCCGAAGTTAAAGAAATCATTACTAAGACAGGTAGTAGAGGAGAATTAACTCAAGTAATGTGTCAAATTCAGGATGGAAGGGATAAAAACAAGGCTATTCGCCGTAATGTTAAAGGTCCAGTTCAAGTTGGAGATATCTTAATGTTATTAGAAACTGAGATTGAAGCTCAACGTGCTGGCGGCGGAAAACGTGGCGGTAGAAGATAAATCTTGGAGGATAAAAAATGCCCAATTGTACATTTTGTGGAATTAATGTTGAAAAAGGAACTGGAAAATTGTTTGTTTACACAAGTGGAAAGACAGCAAATTTTTGTTCAAATAAATGTGAAAAGAATTTACTTCAATTAAAAAGGAAGCCAGTTCGAACTAAGTGGACTGCTGAATATAGGAAAGAACATAAAAAAGATATTAAACCTAAAACTGAAGTAAAAAAGGAAGATCCTGTTGTTGAAGCTAAGGAAGAAAAGAAAGAGGAAAAATCTTCTGAAAAAGTTGAAGTAAAAGAAGAAACTAAGGATAAAGAAACTAAAGATGAAGCGCCGGTTGAAAATTCTAAGGATAAAACTAAAGAAAAAAAAGACGGTGAAGAAAAATGAGTATGGAAAGAACTTTAGTTTTAGTTAAACCAGATGGCGTTCAGAGAGGATTAGTTGGTCGGGTTATCCAAAGATTTGAAGAGGTTGGGTTAAAAATAGTTGGAATGAAAATGCAATGGGTAGATGCAGAATTTGCTCGTCAACATTACAAGGCTCACGTAGAAAAACCTTTTTATCCTGGTTTAGAAGCAATGATTACGGAAGGACCAGTTGTTGCATTTGTTTTAGAAGGCTTACATGCTGTGGAATTAGTAAGAAAGATGGTTGGATCAACTGAACCAAAATCTGCAAACCCAGGTACTATTAGGGGAGATTTTGCTCATCACAGTTATTCATATACTGATGCAAAAGGTAAATCTATCAAAAACTTAATTCATGCTTCAGGTAATATTGAAGAAGCTGAACAAGAAGTTGCAATGTGGTTCTCAGAGAAAGAATTACATACATACGAGACAGTTCATGAGAAACATGTCTTCTAATTAAATTTAATGAGGTAATAATAATATGGCAGAAAAAATGGTGGACATGGTGACTAGGTTAATGAAGTCACCAAAAAGAATTCGTAATATAGGTGTGTGTGCACAT
>CAZRHO010000066.1:1738-6438 GCA_964599955.1 uncultured Methanosarcinales archaeon | reverse complement strand
ATAACATTTTAATTTCTGGTTTAGAACGTTTAGAATATAGAGGATATGATAGTGCAGGCGTTGCTGTTATTTCTGATAATCAAATTAAAATCAATAAAGTAAAAGGTAGAGTAGAAAATTTAAAACAACAAACTTTACAAGGAAATATAGGAATAGCCCATACTCGATGGGCCACTCACGGGAGACCTTCTCAATCTAACGCTCATCCTTTTTTAGATTCCACCCCTCAATTTGCAATTGTCCATAATGGTATTATTGAAAATTACCTTGAACTTAAGGAAGAATTAAGAAATCAAAATGTCAACTTCACTTCAGACACAGATTCAGAAGTTATCGTTCATTTAATCTCACAAAATTATCAAAATGATTTTCAGGAAGCCGTTCTGAAAAGTGTTAAAATGTTACAAGGAGCTTATGCATTCTGCGTAATTAATAAAAATACTAATGAGATTATTGCTGCACGTAATGGTAGCCCTTTAGTTCTTGGAATTGGAAAAAATGAAAATTTCTTAGCTTCAGATGTGTCGGCGATAATTGAACATACCAAAAAAGTAGTTTACATTAACGATTTTCAATTAATTAAAATTAATCAGAATTTTTTTTCAATTATAAATTTTAATGGAGAAACACAAGATTATCAAATTAAAGAGATAGACTGGGACTTTGAAAAAGCACAAAAACAAGGTTATAAAAATTTCATGTTAAAAGAGATTTACGAACAACCAAAAGTTACAGAAGAAACTTTAAAAGTTTCAATTAACCTTAATAAAGAATTCTCAAGAATAATAATTGTTGCTTGTGGTACCGCTAGTTATGCAGGTTTAGTTGGGAAATATATCATCGAAAAAATTTCTAGGGTTCCAGTTAATGTTGAAATTGCTTCCGAATTTAGATATAGAGAACCTTTAATTCAAAATGACGATTTAGTGATCGCTATTTCACAAAGTGGAGAAACAGCAGATACTCTTGCTGCGATAAGATTGGCTAAAAAACATGGAGCTAAAACCTTAGGAATTATTAATGTAGTAGATAGTACAATTGCCAGAGAGGTCGATCAAGTAATTTATACTAGGGCTGGGCCAGAGATTGGAGTCGCCTCAACAAAAGCGTTTATGTCACAACTAATTATATTGTATAAATTAGCCTACTTTTTAACAAATCAAGAATTTAATACAGATGAGTTAACTCAAAATCTAGAAAAAACATTACAGTTAAATAATCAAATTAAAGAAGTTGCTAAAAAATATTTTCATCACAGCAGTTTTCTTTACATAGGCAGAAATATTAACTTCCCGCTTGCTTTAGAAGGAGCATTGAAATTAAAAGAAATATCTTATATCCACGCTGAGGCTTATCCTGCCGGTGAATTAAAACATGGCCCTATTGCTTTAGTATCTGAAGAAATGCCCACTGTAGCTATTTGTCCAAAAGATACGATTTATCAAAAAACTTTATCTAACATTGAAGAAATTAAAGCCAGGGAAGGTAAAATAATTTCTATTGCAACAACAGGAGATGAGAAAATAAAACATATCAGTGACGATGTTATTTATATCCCTAAATTTAAAGAAACTTTTAACCCTTTATTAATTGCAATAGTTTTACAACTTCTAGCTTATCATATCGCAGATTTAAGAGAATGCGACATTGACAAACCGCGTAATTTAGCAAAATCTGTAACCGTTGAATAATTTTATTACAATTTTTTAATCACAACATCCATATGATCTTGCATATAAGGATGTAATTTTTCTCTAAATTCTAAAGTATAATTCTCGGGAGTAATAATCAATGGCTTACTATGTAAATTATCTAAATTAATTTTACCTTCTCCTTTAGCATAATAAATTACATTTAAGGTATCTGTCCCATGTCCATGTCCAAATGGATCTGTTGTAAAATAAGTGCGACATGATCCCAAAAATTCGATCCCACATAATTCTAAACCACATTCTTCTTTTACCTTTTCTCGCAATGAATCTTCAGTTGACAAACCTCTCTTAACTCTACCACCTATTGACCATAATTCATCCTTTACAGGAAAGTTATCCCTATTAACTAATAAAATTCCTCCTTTGTAATTTATGAAAACATCATGACAAGAAATGACTAAATTTTCATGAGCTAATTTATATTCATTAAGTGGCATTAAGTTTGATTTTAAGTTTTCTGAATTTACTTCTCTACCACTTTCTATCAAATAATCTTTCATAAACAAAAAATCAAATGTTGCTTTTAAGTATTTTATGATCCAACACAATAATCAATATAAACAACATTACACACTAATCGAACATGAAGTATGCCCACTTAGCTGATTTACATTTAGGTTCCTGGAGAGATCAAAAAATGCGCGATCTTTCCACAAAAGCTTTTCTGATAGCGATTGACGACTGTATACAAAAAAAAGTAGATTTCATTCTTTTTGCAGGAGATTTATTTAATACATCTTTGCCTTCTTTAGATACTTTAAAAATAGTAACCAAGAAAATAAAAGAATTAAAAGACAAAAACATCCCGTTATATGTCATTCCTGGATCTCATGATTTCTCTCCTTCTGGTAAAACTATGATTGATGTTTTAGAGAATGCTGGACTTTTAATTAATGTTTGTAAAGGTAAAATTGATCCAGAAACTAAAGAACTACACCTTGATTTAACGATAGATCCAAAAACAAGAACTAAAATAGCAGGCATTCTAGGAAGAAAAGGAATGTTAGATCGAACTTATTATCAAAATTTACATCGTGAAAATTTAGAAAAAGAAACTGGCTACAAAATTTTTATGTTTCATACAACATTATCTGAATTAAAACCTAAGGAATTAGAGATGATCGAATCACAACCTGCTTCATTTCTCCCAAAAAACTTTAATTATTATGCGGGAGGTCATATTCATCATCCTACAAAAATAGAATTAGAAGATTACGGCACCCTTACCTATACTGGAGCTTTATTCCCAGTTAATTTTTCTGAAATGGAAAAATATGGCAAAGGAGGTTATTACATTGTAAATGTTGATCAAAATTATCAACATCAAGTGGAATGGACTTCACTGGAAATTATCAAACATGAAAAATTAATAATGGATTGTGAATATAAATCACCTGAAGTTATTACTTTTGAAATTTTAAATCAATTTAACAATAAAGATCTAACAAACACCATAGTCACCATTAGATTAAAAGGTAAGATAAGCAATGGTAAAGTATCAGATATCAATTTCAAAGAGATCTTTCAAAAATTGTATGAACAAGGAGCTTATTTTATCATGAAAAACACGGCTAAATTAAATGCTGAAGGTTTTGAAGAAATTAAAATTGCTAATTCTAATCCAGAAAATATTGAAGAAGAGACAATCAAAGAACATTTGCAACAGATTAAATTATTTGATTATGAAACTGAATTTAATTTAACTAAGTCCTTATTAACTAATCTTAACACTTCTAAAAAAGAAGGAGAAACAACAACAGATTTTCAAAGAAGAATAAAATCCGAATTAGATGAATTATTGATATCACCACATTGATTAAAACAGCAAATTTAAATATCAATGAATCTTCTTTAAGAATATGAAAAAATTCTCTTTAGAAAATCTTCCTTTAGAAGGAGAAAAAGTTTTTCTTAGAGTAGATTATAATGTCCCAATTAAAAATAAAAAAATAGTTGATGACAATAAAATTAAACAAAGTTTATCCACCATAAAATATCTTCTAAAAAATCACTGTACCATTATCATTGGAACCCATTTAGGCCGTCCTAAAGGAAAAATAATTCCAGATTTAAAGACAAATATTTTAGCTAAAAAATTAAAATCTCTTTTACCAAAAAATGACATTAAAAAGTTAAACGATTGTCTTGGTAAAGATATTAAAAAAAAAATAAACAGTAGTAAAAGGGGTCAAATATTCTTATTAGAAAATTTACGATTTTATAAAGAAGAAGAAGAAAATGATTTAGCTTTTGCTCACTCACTAGCTAATTTGGCTGATTATTATGTTAATGATGCTTTCGCAGTAAGTCATAGGAAACATGCGTCAATCGATGCAATCACCAAATTTCTACCTTCTTGTCCTGGTTTCCTACTAGAGAAAGAAATTAAAGAATTGAGTAAAGCCATACATCCAAAAAAGCCAACTGTATGGATCATGGGAGGGGCAAAATTAAATAAAATTGGTTTGATAAAGCAATCCTTATTGAAAGCAGATCATGTCTTAATTGGCGGTGCATTAGCTTTCTCTTTTCTAAAAGCACAAGGGATAAAAACTGGACATTCTAAATGTGATGCTCATTCAACTAGAATAGCTAAAAAAATTCTTCAAATTAAAAAATCAAAAAAAATTATTCTCCCTTTGGATTTTATTGTCGTTGAAAAATTATCATCGAAAGCAAAAACAAAAATAGTACCATACAATCAGATTGAAAATCATCAAATAGCTTTAGATTTAGGTCCTAAAACAATAAAATTATTTCAACATTATTTACGTAAATCACACACAATAATATGGAATGGCCCATTGGGTTACTTTGAATGGGCAAAATTTTCTAATTCAACTAAAGAAATTGGAAGATTTTTAGGAAAATTAACTGCTACAACTATTTGCGGAGGGGGAGAAACTACAGAAGCAATTAAAAAATTCCATCTACAAATTTTAAAGCTAGAGAATGAGGCTTTCAGCAGAACTTTACCGCGTCTCAATA
>CAZRHO010000066.1:0-1728 GCA_964599955.1 uncultured Methanosarcinales archaeon | reverse complement strand
ATTCCATCTACAACATAAATTAACTCACGTTTCAACAGGAGGTGGAGCAACTTTAACTTTTATTTCAGGCGAAAATATGCCTGGCATTATTTCACTTGAAAAAAACTATAAACATTTCAAAAATAAAATATTAATCAGAAAAAATCTTAATTCAAATTAATTACTAAATCTTTGTTTAAACCAATTCGCGCTAAATCCTGTAACATCTTAATTTCTCTTCCCCTTAAATCAACAGTCTCACTAAGGTTTTCTTCTAATAAAAATATCTGTTCATTCAATTTTTCTTCCTGTTCTTTAAAATGTTGTAAACGATATTTAGCATCTTCAAATTTATCTAAGAATTCTTTATTCTCTTGACTTTTTTCCAACTCTTCCGCCTTACTATCTAAATTAATTATTTGTAATTGCAACTGCCTTAAATTTTCCACTTTATTTTTTTCTAAAAAAGGATTAACCAAATTAATAATTTCAGAATCAAGTTCAATCTTATTTGACAATAGCATAGCTCTCAAATGATTTAAAACATGAATGATAAATAAACTCTCGTCATTTAAAAAAGAACTCAAGGAATCATTTAAATAATTACTTACTACGGAATTATTTGTATCAAATTGTTGATATTTCTGTAAAACTGGTTTTAATTTTGAAAAATAAACAATAACTTCTTCCTTCTTTTTTTCAAGTTCATCTAAATAATTTTTATGGTTCTCATTACTACTGATTAAATTAGCATAAGAAGGGTTATTCTTTAATTCATCTACGAAATTTTCTTTTTCTTCTTTTTTTATGGAATTATTTTCTAAACGTTCTTGTTTACTCCTAATGTCCCTATTTATTTGACTGATTTTATCATTACAACTTTTAATAGAATTTGATTTTAAATTTAATTTTTCTAGGACCCTCATTCCACTTTTAACTATTCTTTTCTCAAATTCACTTCTAAACCCATCTAGATTCAATAATTCTTGTAAGATTGGGTTTATCGTAACATTTGGCGATTTTTTTTCCTCTTCACTTAGCAAATAGGAGTAATCATCTACAAAAGGGTTATCTTCGATTGTTTTCATTAATTTATTAATTTTTTCATCGAGTAATGAATTTAAATTCAATGTGCTTAAAACTAAATCTCCTTCCACGAATACAATTAAACCAAGTACATTTCTAGTTTCAATTAAGATCTCCTTATAATTTAATTTTTTTTCAGGAGGAAAAAGTTCTTCCCATTGATCTAATTTACATTCCAATTCCCATCTCTTTGATTTTAAAACTCGAACGTAGTTAGAAATTACATCTTGAAGGTCATTTTTAGAAATAATTTGTTGTTGTTGACTAACTAGCCAATCATCTAAATAAATTAAATCAATCTTCTCTATTTCAACTGAATCTTGTTTTATTTCCTTAAATAAAGATAAAATGTCATTTAACCAACTCATGAGTTTATTTTAAGAACAAACGTATATAATTATTTATGTTAAAGAAAAATATGTTTCCAACAGGTATAGAGTTAGTTATCTATCTACCTGCAAAAATTTCCACGATATCAAGATGCTGTAAAAGATGTTCTTTACCCACAGTACGTTTAGTTTTCACATCAATTGCACGAATAAAATTTTTACCAAAATCAGTATGTAATTTATACGCAAAATCTAATGCTGTTGATTTATTTGGCATTAAAAAACAATCTGGTAAAACATTTCCATCTTTATCTTCTAACTTACTTGCTCCACC
>CAZRHO010000065.1:0-6451 GCA_964599955.1 uncultured Methanosarcinales archaeon | reverse complement strand
AAATGACAAAAATGAAATTATAGAACTAAGTTCTACAATAAGACAAATTATAAAAATCATTGGACCTAAAACTAACTTATGGACTTAAAAAACTTACCTTTACCTGAATTTGTAAAAGATGAATACAAAAAATTCAAAGAATTAACACCAATCCAAAAAAAAGCAATTGAAGCAGGTTTATTAGATAACAAATCCCTCTTAATTTGCGCACCAACCGCTTCAGGTAAAACTTTAGTTGCTACTTTGACCATTTCTAAAACATTAGGTAATGGGAAATCACTATACATTGTTCCACTCAAAGCCTTAGCTAACGAAAAATATAAAGAATACAAAGAGTTACTAAGAAATACAGGATATAAATCAATCATGTCAACCAGCGACATTGATTCTGAATCTAGCTATTTGGCCAATTATGATATTTTAATTTTAACATCAGAAAAATTAGATTCACTTCTCCGCCATAGAGTTTCTTGGTTGTCGGAAGTAAAAACAGTGATTATCGATGAGATCCATCTTCTAAATGATCCCTCAAGAGGACCAACTCTAGAGATCATCTTAACCTTGTTAAAATCTTTAATTAAGCCACAGCTTATTGGTTTATCTGCCACCATTGGCAACCCGCGAGAATTAGCAGAATGGTTAGATGCAAAATTAGTGCAAGACGCTTGGAGGCCAGCGGAATTAAAAAAAGGAATATTCCATGATAAAAAAACAGAATTTTATTAACTTACCTGATATAAGATTCAATTTCATTAAACACTTCATTAGCATAACTACCCTTATACTCTTTAGCTAATTCTCTTAATTTATTTACATCGATCTTAAAATCTTTTTTGGCCAATTCTTTTTCGACCCGACAAATAAATTCAATGAATTGAGTAACATTCCCTGGTTTTTCAGTTTGATGACATCTTTCAAAATCCAATAAAACAGGTTCATTCCTTTCATTTATCAAAATGTGTTTTTGAGGATGATGCATCTCTTCCTTATTCACACTTAAATCATCCATCTTTTTACATTGTTTGAGTAAATCAACCAGGACATTACTTATCTCTTTCTTTTCAGAATCTGATTTTTTAATCCAACCCAAGATAAATTCTCCTTCAACAAAACGATAAACAAAATAATTTTCGGAAGAAAACATTAACCTGGGACCAATTCCATTTTTATTTAATAGCTTCAACCATTTAACTTCATTTTCAATCCTACCAATGGCTTTACTTTCTCTCCTTTTAACTTTAATCGCCACCTTGACAATATTTTTTTTAGAAGGAAAATGAGTCTTAATTAATTTACTTTTGTCAACTTTACCAACAAAAATATCCCCTCTTTTCCCATGAGTTAAATAACCTATATCTTCAATATTCTTAGATTCTAATTCTCGTAATAATTTACTTTTTTCAATTTCATAAACATAAATAGTTTCAAAAGCTAATTTTTGAAAAGAAATTTCTTTAAAATCAAACAAATTACTAACTATTATCTCTTCAATCTTTTCCTTATTAGTTAAAGTAGAAAATAAAAACAAAATCTTACCGTCGTGGAACAAGAACTTAGAAGCTTTTTTAAAAAAACGTTCTGATAGTTCCCATCCTTTCTTACCACCATATAACGCTGCATCTTTAATCTCTTCGTCACCGATCTTATCTTGCGGCAAATAAGGAGCATTAAAAATCATTAAATTAAAGTGACCATGAACATTTTCAAACAAATCACTTTTAATTGCTTTTATTTTACGTAACTTCATATCCATTATCTCTTTTTGTAATGTTTCAACTGCTTCTTCATTAATATCAATCGCAATTACTTCTCTAACATTCGGGTTCCCAATAGCAGTTAATGCTTGAATACCTGAGCCTGTGCCAATATCAAGAACTCTTCCCTGCACATATTTACGTACTTGTTCTTGTAACAAATAAGAATCTTCTGCAGGTTGATAAATTTTCATTTTAGAACTAAATAAAGTCAATTTTAAATAAAGTTTGCGCAATTTATTAATTATTTTAACCCAACCTTTACTTATTGAGAAATCTTTCAATTTTGGGGATGTCTTCTTTACAACCCAAATCTAACCAATAACCTTTCATCGACTTTACTTTAACTTTCCTTTCCTTAGCCAGGATAGTCAAGGCATCTGTTAATTCATATTCTCCCCTCTCAGATAACCGAATCTTATCTAAAGCTAACCAAATTTCGGGAGTAAATTTGTATAAACCTAAATTTATCATGTTCCCTACAAATGTTTTTGGTTTCTCAATTATTTTCAGTAACTTATCATTCTCAACGACCAGAATACCATATTTACTAGGATCTTCAATCTCTTTCCCCACCACATAACAAGAATCATCATTATTGTTAATAATTTGTAAATCATCAATCGAAAATAAATTATCTCCTCCAAGAACTATAAAATTTTCATTCCCGCAGAATTCCTTAGCTTGTTTAACTGCATCGCCCGTACCTAATTGTTCATTTTGTTCAATTAAAGTAGCCTCAATATTGTTTTCATTTAAGAATGCAGAAATCTTTTCTTTCATATAACCGACAACAATTCCCAACTCAGTGAACCCTGCCGTTTCTAAGTTTTTAATAACATAATATAAAAAAGGTTTGCCATTAACTTCAACTAAGACCTTAGGAAGAATTTCTGTTAAAGGTAACATCCTTGTTCCTTTTCCCGCTGCCAAAATAACTGCTTTCATTTTTCAAATTTTTTAATTTCATTTAGCAAATTTTTTAATTCCTCAAATGAAGTGAACTCATAATCTGCAACCTCATAATTATCTATTGGTTTTAAATCTTTATATTTACCCCTCTTGAAATGGACGGTTATTAAACCTAATTGGTTTCCCCATTTAATCTCAGAATTTATCCGGTCACCTATTACAAAAACTTTTTCACCCATACAATTAGAGATTATTTCCTGAAAGCAAGTTTTTTTATTTTCATCATTTTGACAAACTAAAATACGATTGAAGAAAGACTTAATTCCCAAATTATCGATCTTTTTATTTTGAAAATCGAAGTCGCCCTTAGTAACTAAGAAATGTTTAATATGTTTATTAGAAAGAATTTCTTCGACAAAAGGATATAATGAAATATTTTTTAGGTCTTTCTCCGTATAATTATCAGATAAACGGGGGAAAAGAGTATCATCCAAATCGAAAATCAAAATCATTTTTAACATCTCCTCAGAAAATAATCAAATAATATCGACAATTTTCATAAACTCAGCTGCCAGGTTGTTAGAATCATGCCTTATTAAATTTCTTTGCATCAAATCACCTTTCTGAATTTCCTTCAGTTTATTACTAAGCAATCCGGCCATAATCATCCTAGAATCTTCCTGCAAATCATTAATAACCAAGCTTCCTTCCCTTGCATAAATCTCAATCAATTCTTGTGGAGGTTCACTATTATTAATTAAGATATGGTCAAAAATATCTTCACCAACAAATTTCTTAATTTCATTTAAATAATTACTTACTTTAAAATCAGTAGTCTGACCACTTTTATTCATTAGATTAACAACAAAAACCTTTTTCGCTTCAGTTTCACGTAAAGCCTTAGAAATACCATCAACTAACAAATTCGGAATTAAAGAGGTATAAAGCCCACCTGGACCCATTATTACTAAATCAGCGTTCATTATTTCATCAATTGCATGTGAATCTGCCTTAGGGAAAGGTTCTAAAAAAATACTTTTATAACCCATATCCAATTCATTGGAATTATAGATCTCTCCTTCACCTCCCAATAATTTTCCATTGTTAAGAATCATCTTTAACCTAACCTTGTTTTTAGTCACAGGAATAACCTTGCCTTTTATAGATAGTATTTTACCAGCTTCTTCTACTGCTTTCTCGAAACTTCCCGTTACTTTTTCCAAGGCAGAAAGAAGTAAATTTCCAAAGCTATGACCTCCTAAGCCACCATTATCAAACCGATAATTGATTAAACTTCGCATTAACCTACTGGAATCTGAAAGAGCAACCAAACATTGACGTACGTCCCCCGGAGGAAGAACACCCAATTCGTCTCTTAAAATACCCGTACTACCTCCATCGTCAGCCATAGAAACTATTGCTGATAATTCCACGGAATATTTCTTCAAACCTCTGAGAACAACAAAATTACCAGTTCCGCCACCGATAGTCACTACTTTTTTCATTAAAATTAATTCAAAAAAAAGCTTATTTTAAAGATTATGGAAAAGAAAGGAAAAATAAAAATTAATTTTTCAATAAATTCTTCTAATTTAGCTGGCATTTCATCGCTGCCCTTCAACATCGCTTTCTTGCGCATATATTCCCTAGATAAGATATAGAAAACTAAACCAATTGATTTCTTACCTTTATTGTTACAAGGTATAACTAAATCCAACTTATTTGATTGATTATTAGTATCGCATAAAGCAATTACGGGAATGCCTACTTTAGCTGCATCTTCTACTGCATTTTTATCTGGCCAAGGGTCACAAACAAAGATTACTTTTGGTTCAGTGAAAGTATCAAGATTCGGATTAGTTAAAATTCCAGGAGGATATCTTCCTATAATAACATTAATCCCTGTTAAATTATGTAATTTCTTAAGTCCTTTCCAACCATTTTCCCTTCTACTTACTATTAAAATTTCTTCAGGTTCAAATTGTCCCAAAAAATTAACTGCAATTCTTAGCCTTTCATCGATCTTTTTTAGATTTAAAACACTTAGTCCATCAGGCCTAGTTTTGTAAATAAAATTAGCCATATATTTAGTTTTAAATTTAGTTCCAATATGAATGCCCGACTTAAGGTATTCGTTTGATTCCATTAATAAATTATCATTTTCGTTTACCATTTGTTATAATCTCCATTATTCATTACAAAATAAGTAGTCTGGGATTATTAGTCCTCAAAAACTACAACTTGCTTTATGATAATAAAACTCAAAAATGTAAGTCAAAGAGAAGGTTCTCAAAGACTGCATTTTTTTTTGCCTCATGCAGCAATTCTTATCTTACAACAGATAAGAGTTGGCTATGTACAAACAAACAAGTAATCCTTTTATAAATTTTACTCTAATTCTTCAATTCCCTTCTCAACAATCTGAAACCTTAATTCTTTCCCTTCTGGTAAATAACGGTGTTTCCTAAGAACCAATCCACGACAATTATTGAATTTCTTCATTTCAATCAAACACTTTGAACCGTATTTCAATAAATCCCCACCAACCATTTTAACTGCATCTCGTTTATCAAAATCAGAATAAACTTGATTAGTTATTAGTACAGGAATCTTTCTCTTCCTAGCAATTTCAACTAAATAAGCTATCTGTTTACCTAAAGCAGAATTTACCCCGTAAACTTCTTCACTTTTACCTAATTCTAAGCGATATAACATAGAAATAGAATCAACAACAATAAGGCCAATATTTTCATTAGCCATATCACGAAGAGTTTCAAAGATTTCTTTCTGTTCATCAAAATTTACTGGATTAAAAAAAATCAAATTCTGCAAAATATGTTCATAATTTTCACTTAATTGTTTGATTCTTTCTACTGCAATTCCTCCTTCGGTGTCTATAAAAATAACTTTCTTATTTTCTGCTATTTTAACTGCTGCCAATAAACATAAGTTAGTTTTCCCTGAACCAGAAGGGCCATAAACAGTAGTAATGATATCCTTATCATAACCACCTAATAAGAATTCATCTAAAAATGAAGACCCAGTTGATATTTTATTCATTTAATTCTCAGAACATGAAGTTAATAAAAATATTTCTTTACTACACAAAGTAAAAAACCTTACAATTTATAAAATGAAATCACATCCTATAAGAAACACATGGAAAAGAAGTACCGTAATTGGTTGATTGCAATCTTCCTTTTTACTTTAACTGTAAGATTAATATTAGCCTTTACTATCCCTAATCTAACTTATGAATCTTATTTTCATTTAAGGCAAGTTGAACATATCACTGAAACCGGGTTACCTTTGTATGACGATCCCTTATCTTACGGGGGTAGAGAATTAATTTATTTACCTTTCTTCCATTACCTGTTAGCTTTATTTAATCTAATATTACCTTTAGGGCTAATTGCAAAAGTATTACCAAACGTTTTCATTGCATCTTTAACCATCATTACTTTCTTAATAAGTAAAAAAATCACCAATGATGAAACTGCTGCCTTAACTTCTTCTTTCCTTACTGGGTTTTTACCTATTTTATATTTTACAAATTCTTTTGTTCCCGAAACTTTATTTTTACCATTAATCTTTCTAACAATATATTCCTTCCTTGATATAAATAAGAAGAAACATCTTACTATTTACATAACATCATTATTAATTCTTTCATTTACTAGCCCAAATACCTTCTTAATTATCATGGGTTTTGTTTTATATACGATCTTTTTAGTTATTGAAAATAAAAAAGTCCCACAAAAAGAATTAGAAATAATGATCTTTTC
>CAZRHO010000064.1:1144-6485 GCA_964599955.1 uncultured Methanosarcinales archaeon | reverse complement strand
TTGATTCACTCCAATCTACACCAGAAATGTCCATTTTGTTAACAGCTACAACTAATTGACCAACACCAAAGATTTTTGATAACTTTAAGTGTTCGATAGTTTGCGCATTAACTCCATCGTTAGCAGCTACAACTAATACTGCACAGTCTGCTTGAGAAGCTCCAGTAATCATGTTCTTAATGAAGTCTCTGTGACCAGGTGCATCAATAACAGTAAAGTAATATTTGTCTGTATCGAATCTTTTGTGAGCTAAGTCGATAGTAACTCCTCTTTCTTGCTCTTCTTTTAAGTTATCCATTACGTAAGCAAATTCGAATCCTGCCTTTCCTAATTCAGCAGCTTTTTCTTTTAACTTTCTCATGGTTTGTTCATCAATGTTTCCTGCGTCGAAAAGTAATCTTCCTACAGTGGTTGATTTACCGTGATCTACGTGACCGATAAATACTAAGTTAATATGTTCTTTTTCTTTTGCCATTTTTATACTTAAATTCCTCCGTTTTTTCTAGTTCTACTAGTAATTATAAGATGTTTCTTCGTGTTTTGAATTTATTTATAAATATTTCGGTTAGAATAGCTTAAAATAAGGATTTATTATGACTTTTCATTTGAGTAAATATCATCTTCATATATCAGGTAATGGATTAAAAGTTAAATTTAACTTTACTATTTCATCAAAAAGAAGATTTTAAAAACATCTGAAAAATACTTTTTTTTATGTTAACAGATAAACAAGTGTTATTTCTTAGAGAAGAATTAGCTACAGCTAAAAATCCTTTATTTTTCTATGATGGCGATGGCGATGGTTTGGCATCATTTTTATTATTATATCGGATTAACAGAGAAGGAAAAGGAATTGCATTAAGAACTTCTTCTAGGGTAGATGAATTATCTCTTAGAAAGATTTCTGAGTTAAATCCAGATAAAGTTTTTGTTTTAGATATTCCTATGATGACTAAAGAATTCATGCAGAAAGTTAAACGGCCAGTATTTTGGATTGATCATCACCCAGTACAAGAAGTTAATAATAATATTCATTATTTCAATCCGAGAATTAAGGATCCTGATGCATACATTCCCACTAGTAGAATGGCTTGGCAAGTTTCAGACAATGAAGAAGATTTATGGATTGCTACAGCTGGTTGTTTAGCAGATTGGTATATGCCAAATTTTATTAACAAATTTATTGAAAAATATCCTCGATATTTATCTAAAAAGAAGGATTTACCAAAAACTGTTTTCAAAAGCCAAGTTGGAAAATTAGTGAAACTACTTTTCTTTTTACAGAAAGGGCCTACTTCGGAAGTTAGAAAATCTATGAAAATCTTGACGAGAATTAAATCTCCAGATGAAATTTTTCAACAAACAACTCCTGCAGGTAAATTTCTATTTAAGAGGTTTAAGGGTATCAATAAGATGTATGAAGAATTGTTAACTGAAGCTAAGAAAGGAGTTACTAGGAGTAAAGTTTTAGTTTTCTATTATAGTGAGAATAAATGGTCTTTTACTGCGAATTTAGCTAACGAATTAATGGCTAGGTATCAGAAAAAGATGATAATTATTACTCGTAAAAAATCGGGAGAAATGAAATGTAGTTTACGTGGTAAAAATATCCTTAAATATCTTCAGCAGGCCTTGGAGGGAATTGAAGGAAGAGGAGGCGGTCACCCTGACGCTTGTGGCGCAGCAATTAAAGAAGAAGATTGGGAAATCTTTTTGGAGAGATTTAAAGGAGCGATGAAAAAGTGAGTTTAATGATAAATGTCTTACCATTTCTCTTTTCCATATCAGGAATATTTGTTGGTTATGGTTTAGCATTAATTTCTCCTGAAGAGTTAGATGGCGGAAAGAAATATTTTATTTTAACCAAACAATTTTTATTTCTTGCAAATTTTGCTTTAATTTCATTTAATTTATTAAATTATCAAGTGTTGGGATTATCTTTGTTAGTTGTCTTTATTGCTATGGTTTTATTTGTGTTACTTATTAGAAAAGATGATTTTTGGCTGGAGGTTCCTATTTATTCCTTATTTGTAATTCCTTATTTTTTCTTTTCTAATTTAACTTTAAAATTATTATTAGTGTCCCTAATATTTCTGTATGGTTTTCCTTTAGGTAGTTTAATTAAAATGAAAAGATGAATCCAAATGATGAATTATAAAGAAAAAAAAGATTTAGAAGAAACTATCAAAGAAAAAGTTAGCCCACTTTTAAAAGAAACTATTGAGAAAAATGTTGGTGTTTCTATTCCTAAATTAGACGCAGATATTACTGATAAATTAAGTAAACCCCATTTGGACATTTATGTTCCAGCTAATCTTAATTTTAAAGATGCTAAAAAGTCATTCAAGAAAGAATTTTTAAAGAGAGAATTACGATTTCATTTAGGAAATATTTCTCAATTAGCTAAGACAATTGATATTAATCGTCGTAGTGTTCATCGAGCAATTAAGGAATTTAAATTAGATGTTAAAGATATTTTAGATAAAGAAGAGACTAAAAGTGATTATTATCAAGGAATGATTGGTAAAAAGATTAAATCTACCTTAGAAGATTACAAAGGGATAATTCACCCAGAAAAAATGGAATTAATGTATGATAAAGTTAATGATTTGTCTAGAAACATCGCTAAATTTTTACCTCATCAGGATTTAAGTTGGAAGGAGGCTGAAAATGAATTTGAAAAACAATTTTTAGCACAAGCAATCAAAAGAAATGAAGGAAACGTTAGTAAAGCTGCTAATGAAATTGGTTTAAGAGTTGAAACTTTACATCGTAAAGCTAAGAAGTTAGGTTTGAAAAAGAAATGATTGGCTTTCATTCTCATCAAAACATATATAAATAATAAAACAAACATTTTAGTTATGGCAAAAAGAGGCGTTAGAAGAGGTAGATCTAGTAAGAAATCTAAAGTTTCTAAAAAGATAGTGTCTCATAAGAAATCATCTAAAAAGAAAAAGAACGGTAATCATTTAAAACATAAAAAACATCCTTTATTTAGACAAGAATTAACTTTAGGTCAAAGGGCTTCTGATGGTATTGCTAAGTTTGGTGGTAGTTGGACATTTATTATTATTTTTTTATCTTTTTTAATAGGTTGGATTATTATTAATACTGCTATATTAATAAAAAAGCCTTACGATCCTTATCCTTATATCTTGCTTAATCTTGTTCTTTCGGTTTTGGCAGCAATTCAAGCTCCGATTATTTTGATGACTCAGAACAGACAGGCTGAAGTGGATCGTTTAGATGCAAAATATGATCATGCTATAAATAGAAAAGCTGAACGAGAAATTCAAGCAATCCAAAAGGACTTAAATGGTATTAGGATGATTCTAAGAAATAAAATATTAAAATAAATTAAATAATGTTTACAGTTTATTAAAAGATTTAACCGATTTATTAAATTCTTCTTTTGCTTCTTTTGCTCCTTTAATTGCAGTAATTTCAACTTTTTCCCCTTGTAAATCTTTATAATGTTCTAAAAAATGTTTGACTTCTTTTGGAAAATGTTTAGGAATGTCTGATATATCTTTGACGTCTTTATATGTTGGGTCGTCTATTGAAACACAAATTAGCTTGTTGTCTTGTTCTCCTCCGTCAATCATTTCAATCATTCCAATGATTCTTGATTTAGCAAGAATTCCTGGGAAAGTTTTCTCATTAATTAATAAGAAACCATCTAGTGGATCTCCATCTTCGCAATGAGTTCCAGGGATAAATCCATAATCTGCTGGGTAATGAAAAGGGCTATATAATACTCTATCTAATGCAAATATTTTATTTTCTTTATCATATTCGTATTTGTTTCTGCATCCTTTTGGTATTTCAATAATTAAGTTAACTTCTTTTTCTGTTCCTGGTGGGATATCTTTCAGTAAATTCATTTTGTAAAACCTCCTTATGATCTTATATCTTTAAAAATTAAATTGTTTTTTATAAACCTATCTTTGGGTTATTTAACAATTATTATTTTTTTCTTTTGCCTAATAGTTAAATATGGTCTAGTTAACTTACTTTTCAAAACAATATCTTGAGTTAAGATTATGTCTTTATTTTTAGATAACTCCACTAATTTATCATCAACGTCTCCTATGCTTTTGATAATTTTTACTTTTTTTATTTTTAAGATTGTTAATGCTAGTTGTGCTGCTCTCTTATATTTCCCTCTCTGTTTTTCTTTAATTTTATTTAGTTCATCAATAGTTCCCGATAAAATAAATAATTCATAATTAAAATCACAGGTTTCTTTTAATTCACTGAATATGTCTATCTTAAATTCAGCAATGGCCATAAGGGCATTAGTATCTATGATTAATCTCTTCATTTTTTAATTCCTCTAAAAATATGTTGTAAATTAATTATCCAATAAATTTTTGTGATTGCTAGGATAAATACAAAAAGAGCTATAGTTGGTATTAATAACCAGGAATAATTAAGGTTATTGATACTAATGTAAATTAAATAAATACTAATTGAAATAAAAGCAATATTTATCAAAGCAACAATTCCTGTCTTATTTATCTTTAAAAAACCAGTGTGTAATATACTCTCAAGAAATTCTTTCCAATCTTTAGTGTTAAGAAAAGCAAAACTTACCGTCAATAAGTAATAAATCCCAATAGTTATTAAACTTATTAGGATAATTGTGTCTTTGAAATTTTTTTCAGTAAATTCCATTGTAAAATTACTTTTAATTATGATTTTAATAAAGATAAATAATAATCCCAGGCATAAAGTTGATGAGGTCAAAAACTTTGACCAAGCTTGTAATTGTGATTTAAATTTTATTCTATTTGTAATAATTATATTAATTAATGTCCAAATTAATCCATTGAATATAATAAATAGAACGAATAACTTTCCTAACATTTTAATCAAACCTTTTTTCATTAATTGAGCGCTTTTTTCAATAGAATTAAAATCTTCTAAAAATGGTTCTCCCGATTGAATGCTGTTAACATCAAAATTGGCTCCCGAGAGGGGTTCAATTATATTTTGGGCATTTTCTATTATTTTAAGATGATCACTAATTCCTACATATAATAAAGAACTTAGAAATACAAACTCTAAAAAAATAACTAATAAAAATAAAACTTTGTTTTGTTTTATAGATATCCAGGATGATTTAGCATTTTTTATTAAATAACGCATTTGTTATGGTAAATCAAATAAGTTTTAAAGACTTTCCTTTACTTTGCATTACTGTAATAATCCAAATACCCCCTCATCATCCCGGCTTTATCTACTTCTTTTATTTTGATTCTTATTTTTCTTTTAGGTGAAGAAAATTCTATTTCTTGAAGATGTTGTATTTTATTTTTTGAAGCGTTTGTGAAAATAT
>CAZRHO010000064.1:0-1134 GCA_964599955.1 uncultured Methanosarcinales archaeon | reverse complement strand
AGCATCTTCAAGTTTATGCATGATCTCTTCTTCTGTTATTGAGAAGTTATCTAATCCAAGTAATTTTTTCACCGACATTAAATCATTTCCTCTGGATGTGTTTTATGGATCCAAGAAAAGTCTTCTTCTTCTTTAACTTCTTCTAAGCCATCTTCATACCCTTTCATGAAGCCTTCTTCTTCATAACTAAGGCCCCCTTCCTCTATTAAACTAGCTCGTTTTTTTTTTGTATAAAAGTTTTCATTCCAGTTATTATACTCATTAAGACGATTACTTCTATTATTTGTTCTTGTGTACATTATACCCACCCCACCGTTTGATACCTAGATTACTAGGTATGTTATAATTTACATAACATTTATATATATATACATTTCCCAAATACTATATATTCGAGATATACAGGTATATGCCAATTTGTAGTGTGTCTTTGGAATTTAAAATGAAAAAATCAAAAACAAGATTTTTGAATTTTATTTATACGGGGGGAATTAAAGAATGGAATATAGGAAATTAATATCGTTTGGGAAAAATAGTTTTGTCATATCATTACCTAAGCCTTGGGTTATACAAAATAAGTTAGTGAAAGGAGATTTAATTTATGTCGAGGAAGGGCAGGGTAATTTAGTTCTTCATCCACGACAAGCTGAAAGATCTGAAGAGGATAAAGAGATTGTAATTAATATTGATGGAAAAGATATATCTAGAATTCAAAGAGAAATTATTCCTGCCTATATTAATAATAATAAAACAATTACTTTGAAAGGAAAGGATATCAAAAAAAATGCAGCTGAAATACAAAATTTAATTCAAAACTTAATTGCTTTGGAAGTAATGGAACAAACTTCCGAGAAAATTGTTGCTAGGGATTTTCTTGATATGAAAGATATTTCAATTACTAACTTGATTCGAAAGATGGATACAATCACTAGGGCAATGATTGAAGATGGAGTTAAATCATTTTCTGATGATAATTATGAAAATATTCTTCATCGTGATAAGGATGTAAATAGATTAAGTTATCTTCTTTTTAGAGCAATTAGGTATGGATTTCAAAATCAAACTTTTATTAAAAAAAAATATGATTTAAATCCAATGCAATTGATGAAACATTATTTTGTAACTTTTAACATT